>DATKSH010000056.1:0-2050 GCA_035531735.1 Alphaproteobacteria bacterium | reverse complement strand
AACGCGAGCTTTGCGGACATCGCCACATTCATCCGGCAAAACCCGCACTGGCCCGGCCTTGGGAGCATCGTCGCGATGGCCGAGCAGAAAATGCCGGCCGAGGCCGACGATACCACCGTCATCCGCTGGTTTTCCGCTCATCCACCGCAAAGCCTGGTCGGTTTTTATCGCTATGTCGATGCGCTGAGCGCCGAAGGCAAGGCCGCAACCGTCGCCAAGCTCGTTCACCAACGCTGGGTTAACGGCGATTTCGACGCCGACGAATTGAGCGCCTTTTACGGGCGCTTTGGCGATTTGATCGGCCGCGACGACATATGGGCGCGGCTCGACCGCCTGTTGTGGAGCGGCGACACGGCCGATGCCAAAAAGCTTTTCGGCCTCGCCGACGACGGTATGAAGGCGGTGGCGCGTGCGCGGCTTGCGCTGGCCGCCAATGCGCCCAATGCCGACGCATTATACGCCGACGTGCCGGATAGCTGGCGCCACGATCCCGGCCTTTTGTTCGAGCGCTTGCGCTGGCTGCGGCGGCAGCAACGCGACGACGACGCCATCGCCATGCTCGGCCGCGAGCCGTCCGACCTCACGCATCCCGGCCTGTGGTGGAACGAGCGCGCGATTTTGGCTTATCGCCTGATGGACGACGGCGATTACAAGCGCGCCTATCGCCTCGCCGACGATAACGGCCAGATCGATGGGCCGCCCTTCATGGAAGCCGAGTTTCTTTCCGGCTGGCTGGCGTTGCGTTTCCTCGACCGGCCGCAGGCGGCGCACACGCATTTCGCCGCGCTTTACGCCAACGCCACCACGCCGATTTCGCTGGCGCGCGGGGCCTATTGGCTGGGCCGCGCCTTCGAGGCCGACGGCGACAAGGAAGACGCCGAATCCTATTACGAAAAGGCGGCGGCCTTCGACACCACCTTTTATGGCCAGTTGGCGGCGGTGCGGATCGAAAAGCGGCCCGTCATCACCATCAAGGCGCCGGCCCAGCCTTCGGCCGCCGCGCGGCGCGCTTTTTACGGGCGCGAATTCGTGCTGGCGGCCGAGCGCCTGCACGGCATCGGCCAGCATGATCGCGCGGCCGCTTTTTTCCGCGCGGAAATCGGGCAAGCAAACAATCACGGCGATTTCGTGCTGCTGACCGAATTGGCGTCGAAAATCGGGCGTCCCGACCTGATGATCGCGGCGGCGCGCGCGGCCAACGAGCATAATATGCCGGTACAGGCCGACGGCTTTCCGCTTTTGCAATGCCGGATGCCGAAACAGCCCGACCCCGCCTTCACCCACGCCCTGATCCGGCAGGAAAGCATGTTCAACCCCAAGGCCGAAAGCGCGGCCGGCGCCATCGGCCTCATGCAATTGATGCCGCATACCGCCGCGGCCATCGCGCGCGAAATCGGCCTGCGCTTCCATGCCACGCGGCTGGAAAACCCGTCCTATAACATCAAGCTCGGCACCACGTTCATCGAGAACCAGATCAAGAGCTTCGATGGGTCTTATATATTGGCGCTGGCCGGCTATAACGCGGGGCCGAGCCGCGTGCGCGGCTGGCTCGACCAGATCGGCGACCCGCGCGATCCGCATGTCGATCCGATCGACTGGATCGAAATGATCCCGGTCGCCGAAACCCGCAATTACATCCAGCGCGTGCTGGAAGGCTTGCAGATTTACCGCGCGCGCCTCCATGGCGGCCACGCGCCGCTGATGATTTTGAAAGACTTAAAGAGATAGCCAAGGCGGGCGGTTTGTTGCTAGATTTGCGTATGGGAGCGCACCGAATCGCGCGGAGCATCGCATGCCGTCCTTGATCATCGCCTTTGCCGTTATAACCGCCGTCGCCGCCGCCGCTTTTGTCGCGGTCGCGGTTTTATGGCTGCGTAAATTGCGCGCCAACGTCACCGGCACGCTCGGCGACATTTCGCAACAGCAAGCGCGGGTCGCGCAACGGCTCGGCGACGCGGTCGCGCATATGCAGAAACAGCAACGCGCCTATGAGCAGCAATTGCACAATCTCGCGCAGGCCAATATGCGCTTGCGGCAGGAGTTGGCGACC
>DATKSH010000055.1:0-7393 GCA_035531735.1 Alphaproteobacteria bacterium | reverse complement strand
GCCCCAAATCAGGCACCAGCGCTGCCGGGCGAGGCAAGCGCCGAAACGATCGAGCGTGTCGATCAATATTTTGTTGTCGCTGGTCGCCGAAGTCAGCACGCCGACCGAGAATTTGTCGTCGAGGTTGGGCAATGCCGATTGCGCATGAGGATGACGCAAGGTCCTATGTGCGTCGTTTGAGGCAAAACTGAAATAGTCCCTGCGCCGTAACCGCAAGACCTTGTCGGCGGCATTTGCCAGCCTTTTGTTTGTACATCTCCCGCTTGGCTGCTCATTGACGACGTCGAACAGGCCGGTCATTTGATGGCCGGAGAACAGGGGATCTTCATAGAGGCTGCGGTCGTAATCCTTGCTCATACCGTTGTTAACGAGCTGGAAGTAAAGGTCGAGGGCCGAATCCCAACTTCCATCGTTGGCGATGACGATCGGCTTGCGATAGCTGCGGGCCTCGATCGGTTTTTCGACCGTGAGCGAGAAGAATTGAAAAGTCGCCCAGCGCCGGCAGACGGCTTTTGACCCGATGGGGCCCAGGAGAAAGGCGTCCGATTTGGCAAAATTCGGTTCGAGGTTGATGACGTCGTAGCAGGACGCGGTTCCGCTCGGCTCGGGCGCGATAAAGCCCTTGGAGCTTTTCTTGAACGAACTCAACTCCAATTTATCGCCGGCGAATTGGCGAACGAAAAAAGGAACATGGCTGACGAGCCTACCTGCCTCCTTGAGATAGCGGTCCGTATGCTTGGGGGGTGCGTATGGACTTGATAAGGCCCGCTTGTACAGGTTTTCGATCATCTTAGCGCGCGCGCTCTTGGTGGGCAGGAAGTTTCGAAACCACCCTGCAGCGTTCCGGTTGAGCTGATCGATGTGCAAAGCCTCATGTTGGCCGGTGTGGTAAACGAGGGTGCGATCCGTGCCGGCCGGCGCCGGCGGGACCACCTTCATATCGGTTTTGCTGTGAAGGACATCTTTTCGCTCGGCAAGGTCGTCGGCAAGCCGGTGCAGGATTATGGTGATTTGCTCGAGCAGCGGGATGTTGGCGGAACGCTCGTCGTTCGCACTGTTTTCAATCATCGAGAAAAATGCCGGTACGGTTACGGCCGACATAATAGGGCCAAGCTCGGCCGCAGGTCCCACGAAAGTTTTTCGCGATCCCTTGTATTTAACTTGATCTCTTTCCGCGCTGTTGAGAATGGCGCCGGGAATGTAAGGGGCAAGCGATTGTTTGAGCCGCACCCACGTTCTCAGCAGAAGGCTGATAGTGCTGTCTTCGGTAAGGACAAAAATGTTCTGAAGATCGAAGGGGATGTCGAGTTGAGTGCATATGCGGCGCAGGATGTCCTGATAGCGACGTTCACCCTGAATAAGCTGGATGGGGCCTTTGATTTCGTGGAATTTTTGCTCGGAGTTTTCAAGGCGCTTCCCGGTATCTTCGTCCGGAGAATGGAAATCGGAAATTTCCTTAAGGCACATAAAGGTCATCGGCAACTTAAGCCATCTTGCGATGGCGTTGTATTGCTCGATTTTTTCCGGAGTGGTGGTGGCAAAAACGAATAAAAAATGGCGCTTATTTTGATGCTGCAAGGGAAGGTATTTATTTTTTACCATACGCGCGGCACCAAACAAGTTGAACTAATGGCGCCTTGTACGCAGAAAACGACGGATTCGTCAAACCCGAATCGGTTAATTAAACCCCCAGCAACAACCTTTCCGGGTCCTCGATGCATTCCTTTACACGCACGAGGAAGGTGACGGCCTCGCGGCCGTCGATGACGCGGTGGTCATAGCTAAGGGCGAGATACATCATTGGCCGCGCTTCGACCTTGCCGTTAACCACGATGGCGCGTTCCTTGATGGCGTGCATGCCGAGGATGCCGGATTGCGGCGGGTTCAAGATCGGCGTCGACATCAGCGAGCCATAGATGCCGCCATTGGTGATGGTAAAGGTGCCGCCGGTCAGATCGTCCATCGATAGCTTGCCGTCGCGCGCGCGCTTGCCCAGATCACCAATGGTTTTTTCGATGGCGGCGAAGTTGAGCGTGTCCGCTGCGCGGATCACCGGCACCACGAGGCCTTGCGGCGTGCCGACCGCGACGCCGATGTCGTAATAATTTTTATAGACGAGGTCTTCGCCCTCGATCTCGGCATTGACGGATGGGATTTCCTTGAGCGCCAAAACGCAAGCCTTGACGAAGAACGACATGAAACCAAGCTTGACGCCGTATTTTTTCTCGAAGCTGTCCTTATGCTGCGCGCGCAACGCCATCACATTGCTCATATCCACTTCGTTGAAGGTGGTGAGCATGGCGGCGGTGTTTTGCGCGTCCTTCAACCGTTCGGCGATGCGCTGGCGCAGGCGCGTCATGCGCACGCGCTCTTCCTCGGCGGCGCGGGGCCTCGAACCCGTCGGTTGCGGCGGGCGCGCCTTGGGTGCAGGGCTGGCTTGTGCGGTTGGCGCATTTCCGAAATTCATCACGTCTTCCTTCGTCACGCGCCCGCTTTTGCCGGAACCGGGCACGTCATAGGGATTAAGGCCGCGATCCTCGGCCATCTTGCGCGCGGCCGGCATCACCGGAGCCGCCTGCAAACCGGGCGGCGACGAATTCCGTACCGGCTGCTCCGAGCGGTTTGCCGGCGGCTCGGGCGCATTAGCGGCGATCGGTTTTGCGGGCGGCGCGGATGTCGTGGCGCTGGCGGACGGCGAGGAAACGGAAGCCGCGCCTTCCTGAATGAGGCCGAGCACCGCGCCGACGCCGACATTGCCGCCTTGCGGCACTTTGATCTCGCTGATGACGCCGGCGCTGGTCGCGTTGACCTCCAGCGTCACCTTGTCGGTTTCCAGTTCGACCAGCGGTTCATCCATGCGTACCGGGTCGCCGACTTTTTTCAGCCATTTGGCGACGGTCGCTTCGGAGACGGATTCGCCCATCGGGGGCACGACGATTTGCGCGGTCATGGGGCCTCAGAATTTGGCGGGGAAGCAGCTTATTTAGCCTACTTAATAAGCCCAAATCAGGCCACAGTCAAAGGGTTGTCTGGATATCAGTGTAACTAACCGGATCAAGAAATCTTTTTGGCTAACCGCCAAAAGGGCCCGGACTGACAAATCGGTTTTTAGCTATGTGGCTGACGGTTGGTTTATAATGTTGATTGGTAACAACGAGACGGTTGTATCCGCCCTTTATAATTTGCGCGACCGTTTCTCCGGTTTGCAGGGCAATGCATCCCAAGCTTCCTCGATGGCCCGGAAAATTACCCACATATCTGTGTATAAAAAAGCTATTCGGATCCCGAGTTCTGGGAAACGTGGCGAGATTCGTAGGCACCAGATGAATCGCTGGCCCACCCAATTTTTCTCTCGATGTATACTCAAGGCCGTAGGTTTGTGCCGGAACCGGCCCTTTGCTTGCTAAGTTTTCAAACTGTTTTTTGTTTCTCCACTGCCATTTTCCTGAATCGGCTGTTGCAATAATGCGTCCAGATGAATCAGTCAAATATCCCTCAGGGACATAGTAAATTAAAGTTCCATCTCCCGTAGGCGATCCGATAGAACTTGGCGTCGTTACAGGTGGCTGTGCCCTCAGCGCCGGATCTCGCCGGCGTCGCGCCGTCGGTTTTGGCACGGCAGGAGGCGTGGCGGGTGGTGCGGCAGGCGCGGAAGGTGTGGCCGGCGTTGCTTGCGCGGCGGGTTTGCTCTCCGGGCTGTCGTAAAAATGGCCGTCCTGAAGTTTCGCCTGCAATGCCGTGGCGATATCGGCATCGGACGCGCCGAGCGGCAGATGCAGCTTGGCCGCCAGCGCGGCCATGGTTTTGGGGCCGACAATGCCGTCGGGCGTGGCGCCCGCCCAGCGCTGCAATCCTTTCAGCGTATATTCGCCCGCGTCGCCGTCGATTTTGAGGGCGGAGCCGTCGGGTCGGCGGTCGTAAAACGATTGGCTGTTTTCGCCTTGCTGCAGCATGCGCTGCATGGCCATGGTGAAACGAGGGTCGCGAAATTCGTCGCGCAAGGCCGCATAGGGCGCTTCGACAAAAAAGCGATGGCGGTAGCGATCCGCACCCGGATACATGAAATGCCCTTTCTCAATATCGATAAAATTTTAGGGGCATTCGGTTAATATTGGCTTAAATATTGATATTGCTCGATTAATTTACAATCAAAGCCTTGTCGACCAGCTCGGCCTGTTCCTTAATGTGGCGCTTGAGCGTGCCGGCCGCCGTCGAGGCGCTGGCCTCGCGGCCCACGTAAAGCGGCCGTTTGCAGCGGTGGTCGATTTCGGCCAAGACGGATTCGAGCCGCCGGTCGAGGAAGCTCCATGCGCCCATATTCTGCGGTTCTTCCTGGCACCAGGCGATGCCGGCCTTCGGATAAAGCGCAAGCTGCGCCGCCAGCGCCTTGGCCGGGAACGGATAAAACTGTTCGAGGCGCAGGATTACGACGTCCGCGATCTTGCGTTCGGTGCGCGCGGCCAGCAGGTCGTAATAGACCTTGCCGCCGCACAAAACCACGCGGTTGATTTTCTTGGCGTCGCGCAGATCGGCGGCGCTTTCGGCGATCACGCTCTGGAAGCCGGTATCCGGCCCCATCTCGGACAGTTTCGAGACGCACATTTTGTGGCGCAACAGCGATTTTGGCGTCATCAGGATCAAGGGCTTCCTGAAATTGCGCCGCATCTGCCGGCGCAAAATATGGAAATAATTGGCCGGCGTCGAGCAATTGGCCACCTGCATATTGTCTTCGGCGCAAAGCTGCAAATAACGTTCGAGCCGCGCGGAGGAATGTTCCGGCCCTTGCCCTTCATAGCCGTGCGGCAGCAACAGCGTGAGGCCGGAGAGGCGCAGCCATTTGGCCTCCGACGAGGAAATGAACTGATCGATGAAGACTTGCGCGGTGTTGGCGAAATCGCCGAACTGGCCTTCCCAGCACACCAGCGCATTGGGCTCGGCCAGCGAGAAACCGTAATCGAAACCCATCACCGCCGCTTCGGACAAGGGGCTGTCATGCACTTCATAGGTTGCTTGCTCGTGACGCAGGCCGTTGAGCGGCACATAGCGATGCTCGTCCTCCTGATCGTAAAGCACCGAATGGCGTTGCGAGAACGTGCCGCGCCCGACATCCTGCCCCGACAGGCGCACCGGCGTGTTTTCGATCAAAAGCGAGCCGAACGCCAGTGCCTCTCCCGTCGCCCAGTCGATGCCTTCGCCGCTTTCGATCATCGCGCGCTTGGCGTCGAGCTGCTTCGCGATCTTGGCATTGACGTTGAAGCCTTCCGGCACCCGCGCCAATGCCTCGCCGATTTCGCGCAAGGCCGAAAGATCGATGCCGGTCTTGCCGTTGCGGTCGCCGGCGGCTTCGGCCGACGAGGCTTCGAGGCCTTGCCAGCGGCCTTCCAGCCAATCGGCCTTGTTGGGCTTATAGGCGCCGGCGGCTTGGAAATCCTGCTCGAGCCGCGCGTGGAAATCGCTATTGATTTTGCCGATCTCGGCCGGGGTCAAGGAACGTTCTTCCGCCAGTTTTTTGGCATAGACTTCGCGTGTGGTCGGTTGCTGGCGAATCTTGCGGTACATGATCGGCTGGGTGAAAGCCGGCTCGTCGCCTTCGTTGTGGCCGTGGCGGCGATAGCACACCATGTCGATCACGACGTCCTTGTGGAATTTCTGGCGGAACTCGGCGGCGATTTCCGCCACATGCACGACCGCTTCGACGTCGTCGCCGTTGACGTGGAAAATCGGCGCCTGGATCATCTTGGCGGCGTCGGTGCAATAAACGCCGGAACGCGCGTATTGCGGGCTGGTGGTGAAACCGACCTGGTTGTTGATGACGAAATGCATGGTGCCGCCGGTGCGGTAGCCCTTGAGTTCCGACAGCATCAAAGTCTCGGCGACGATGCCTTGGCCGGCAAAGGCGGCATCGCCGTGGATCAGAAGCGCCATCACCTGCGTCATGGCGCTGTCGCCGACGGAGGTGCCGCCGGTGCGCTGCTGTTGCTTGGCGCGCACGCGGCCGGTCACGACCGGATCGACCCATTCGAGATGCGAGGGGTTGGCGTTCATCGTCAGATGCACCATCTTGCCGCCGAAATCGCGGTCGGTGTTGGTGCCGAGATGATATTTGACGTCGCCCGAGCCTTGCACGCTGTCGGGATAGGGCGCGGCGCCCTGAAATTCGGCGAACAGGGCGGTGAAAGGCTTGGACAGGATGTTGGTCAGCATGTTGAGACGCCCGCGATGCGCCATGCCGATCACCACTTCCTTGAGGCCCAGCGCTGCGCCGCGCGCGATCATGGCGTCGAGGGCCGGGATCATGGTTTCGCCGCCTTCGAGCCCGAAGCGCTTGACGCCGACGAACTTGGTGGCGAGGAATTTCTCGAACGCGTCGGCCGCGGTCAACCGTTGCAGGACATGGCGCTTGGCGGCGGTGTCGTAACGCGGGGTGTTTTCACCTTCCTCGAAACGGCGCTTGAGCCAGTCGGTCTGCTCCGGCTCCTGGATATGCATGAATTCGACGCCGATGGTGCCGCAATAGGTTTTCTTCAGGCGCTCCATGATCTCGCGCAGGGTCGCGCTTTGGAAGCCGAGCGTACCATCGATGAAAATCGGCCGGTCGTAATCGGCGTCCGTGAAGCCATAGGTTTGCGGATCGAGCTCGGCGTAATAGGGAGTCGGTGCGAGGCCGAGGGGATCGAGATCGGCCAGAAGATGCCCCCTCATGCGATAAACCCGGATCAGCCAGATCGCGCGTACGCTGTCGAGAATGGCGCGGTTGGCGGCTTCGCCATCGACCGGCGCGCCGGGCGCGGGGGCTGGCATCGGCACGGCCTCGGCGTGGGCATGGCCGTTGCCGATGATGCGCTCGGCCGAAGCCGGCGCCCATGAAGCGCCGCGCGCTTCGCTCAACAGCGCGCGCGCGTCGTCGTGCAAATCGGCGAAAAAGCTGCGCCAGCTGGGATCGACCAAGGCCGGGTTTTGTGCGTAGCGCTGGTAAAGCTCGGCGATGAAGTCGGCGTTGGCGCTGTAAAGGAACGAGGATGGATCGGAAATCATCGGGCCATTTTCCAGGAAGCAGGAAGCCGCCGAATACGCCTATATATTGAGCGGCCGAGCCTGAGAACAAGCCTCATGCTGCACTGCGATCATAGTGCTTTTTGCTTGAAAATCAATTGGCAAAAGGATGGCTCTCAGCCTTGATCCCTGAAAATCTTCCCGTTTTGGCGCAGCATCGCCATTTGCTGGTCGGAGAAAGTACGGGTCTGGCCGACGCGGCGTTCGCGAATGACAGCGCGCAGGGGTGAGCCGGGATTACCGGGCTCGGTGACGAGGAAATGCATGTTGAGGCCCATATTGGTCAGCGTCTGATGGAACACGCCGGTGATGCCGGAGGCCAGGAGATGCACGGCATGGT
>DATKSH010000054.1:0-3038 GCA_035531735.1 Alphaproteobacteria bacterium | reverse complement strand
GTCCCTCGAGGTCGTATTCGACCGGGTCTTCGATGGTGAAAGCGACGCCGCCATATTGCTCCAGCCAGTCGGCCAGAACCGAGCATGAGGTGGTGGTCTTGCCCATGCCGGTCGCGCCGCAAATCAGGATCAGCCCGTCGCGCTCGCCCAGCTTGCGGACATGCGGCAGCAGCGCCGGCATCAGGCCGAGCTTTTCCAGCTTCGGCGGTTCCTCGTTGATGCGGCGCATGGCCGCCCAGATCAGGCCGCCGGCGGTCGTCACCTTGGCCGCGCGCAGGCGGATGCCTTCATAGGTCAGGCCCATTTCGTCGCCGATGAATTTTTCGCGCAGGAAAGCGGTGATGCTGGCGACGTCGTCGCTAAAATCCGGAGGAACGTCCTTGTCGAGCTCGTCGGCGTGGCCGCCCGCTTTGCCGCTGATGGTCTGGCGGTAATGCGCGGGCACCTCGCCGTTCAGGCACAGATAAATATCCATGAACGGCAGTTCGTGGAGTTTTTTTTGTGGCATGGATCTTCCGGTGCAGGCGTTTATTCCCGGACGGCATCATGCCGCGGCGGCGTTAACTTTTTGCTAATTGCCAAAAGCGCCACAAAAGCCATGACTAGTTTTACGGCAAATCTAAGCCGCCATCGCCTTAAGCATGGTGGTGCCGAGCGCGGCGGGGCTGTCGGCGACTATGATGCCGGCCGAACGCAGGGCCGCGATCTTGTCTTTGGCCGTGCCTTTGCCGCCGGCGATGATGGCGCCGGCATGGCCCATGCGGCGGCCGGGCGGGGCGGTGACGCCGGCGATAAAGCCGACCATCGGTTTTTTCACCTTGCTGTTTTTATAGAACAGCGCGGCGTCTTCCTCGGCGCTGCCGCCGATCTCGCCGATCATGATGATGCCCTTGGTTTCGTCGTCGGCGAGGAACATTTCGAGGCAATCGACGAAATTAGTACCGTTGACCGGGTCGCCGCCGATACCGATGCAAGTGGTCTGGCCGAGGCCGGCGGCGGTGGTCTGCGCGACCGCTTCATAGGTGAGCGTGCCGGAACGCGAAACGATCGCGATCTTGCCGCGCTTGTGGATGTGACCGGGCATGATGCCGATCTTGCATTCGCCGGGCGTGATGACTCCCGGGCAATTGGGACCGATCAGGCGGGTTTTCGAGCCCATGAGGGCGCGCTTGACCCGCACCATGTCGAGGACCGGGATTCCTTCAGTGATGCAGACGATGAGGGGAATGCCCGCATCGAGTGCTTCGAGGATCGCGTCGGCCGCGAAGGGCGGCGGCACATAGATGACGGAAGCGGTGGCGCCGGTTTTTTCGACCGCCTCGGCCACCGTGTCGAACACCGGCAAATCGAGATGATCGGAGCCGCCCTTGCCCGGCGTCACGCCGCCGACCATCTTGGTGCCATAGGCGATGGCCTGTTCCGAATGAAACGTGCCCTGCGAGCCGGTGAAGCCCTGGCAGATGACGCGGGTGTTTTTATCGACGAGGACGGACATGGGATTCCTTAGCGAGGGCTGGGTAGCGGTTCATTGTGAAAGCGGCACCGGGGAAAATCGTGAATGTATCGGGGGAGATCGGGGTCAATAACTCGGGTTGGCATATCGGCAATACCCTTTAAATAGAACTCGGAGGGAAAATCTGCGATCAATTTCGCCAATCTTGGATCATAATTGTCCGTATCATCCTTGGTATGAAACAGAATGTCGAGACGAGGATGTCTTTTGTTTTTCGGATCCGTGTATTTTATGACGAAGTGGTTTATGCCAAGTCTTTCTCCATAACGTCCTAAAGTGTCTCCCATTTTTATTAATCGGTCTATCTCATCGTTATGTGCTGTAAAATCTGACATCTGACGTCCCTTAAAGATTACGCCGCCTTCTTCTTCACGGCACCCACGATCTTTTCCGCCGCATCGGCGAGATTGTCGGCGGATAAAATCGGCAAACCGCTTTCGGCCAGCATTTTCTTGCCGAGATCGACATTGGTGCCTTCGAGGCGCACGACCAATGGCACATGCAGCTTCACTTCGTGCGCGGCGGCGATGATGCCCTCGGCGATGATGTCGCAGCGCATGATGCCGCCGAAGATATTGACGAGGATGCCCTCGACATGCGGGTCGGAGAGGATGATCTTGAAGGCGACCGTCACGCGCTCTTTCGTCGCCCCGCCGCCAACATCGAGAAAGTTCGCCGGCGATCCGCCATAGAGCTTGATGATGTCCATGGTCGCCATCGCGAGGCCGGCGCCGTTGACCATGCAACCGATGCTGCCGTCGAGCTTGACGTAATTGAGCGCGTGGCGGCCGGCTTCGACCTCGGCCGGGTCTTCCTCGGCCACGTCGCGCATTTCCTCGACGTCCTTATGGCGGTAAAGCGCGTTGTCGTCGAAATTCATCTTGCAATCGAGGGCGATGATCTCGTCCTTGCCGGTGACGACCAGCGGATTGATTTCGACAATCGAGCAATCGAGATCGATGAAGGCGCCATACATCGCCTGCAAAAACTGCACGCATTTGCCGATCTGCGAATCCTTGAGGCCGAGGCCGAAGGCGATCTGCCGCGCGTGATAGGGCTGGAGGCCCGTGACCGGGTCGATGGCGATCTTGAGGATTTTTTCCGGCGTCTTGGCCGCCACTTCCTCGATCTCCACGCCGCCTTCGGTCGAGGCCATGATGGTGACGCGGCTGGTGGCGCGGTCGATCAAAAGGCCGAGATAAAGCTCGCGCTTGATGTCGCAGCCTTCCTCGATATAGACGCGATGGACTTTCTGGCCACTGGGGCCGGTCTGGTGGGTGACGAGGTTCATGCCGAGCATGCGCTTGGCCTCGTCGGCCACGGCATCGATGGATTTGACCACCTTGACGCCGCCGCCCTTGCCGCGCCCGCCGGCGTGAATCTGGGCTTTGACCACCCACACCGGCTCCTTGAGATCGAGCGACAGCGCGCGGGCGACGTCCTTGGCTTCGTTGACGCTGAAGGCCACCCCACCGCGCGGGACCGTCACGCCGTATTTCTTAAGGAGGCTCTTGGCCTGGTATTC
>DATKSH010000053.1:0-2140 GCA_035531735.1 Alphaproteobacteria bacterium | reverse complement strand
CGATCTCGGCCCCGAGCGCGAAGCCGAGAAATTCGATCAGCGGCTGCGTTCCTTGCCTGCGCCGCGCGCCGCACGGGCAGGGGAACAAAAAGGCCCGCTTGCGCAAAATCCACCCCAAAATCGGTATCATTTCATCGAGGTTGAGCCGTTCGAGGCAGAACAGGCAATGCGGCCAGCGGCTTTCGCCCGGCATGCGCTCGGCCGCGCGCCAGCCGAAATGGCCGGCAAGGCACGCGCTGCCGAGGCCCAAAAGGCCGCCGCTCAAAAGCCGCAGCAAGAGGGAATAAAGGTCGCTATGGATCACAAAAAAACATCGGCTCGAATAAAGGGAGCGCCATTCGAGCCGAAGTGGATGGAAAGTGCAATAAAAAGGTTATGGGCGCGGGCTTGCCGGATTGACCGTCCGGCGCGCGGTTGTCTTCCGTGCCAGTGCGGGTTCGGGCGCAACGCTGCGGGTTGCTCCATCTGTAAATTCGGCAACTCGTTTAGTCATTCCTTGAACAGTTGCGGTCATGTAGGGGGCGAGGAGCTTTAGCTTGCCGTTTAACTTTCCAAGCTCACCGACGGCCAGGCCGCCGGCTGTCATGACCGTACCGGGAATAAGAGAATCTCTATGGCGGCTTTTGGCACATTTCACAATCGCGGCATTGGTCAACATTCCATGATCAGACATTATCAGTATCCTCCAACGTATCAATTATACTTTTTGCACGTTTCAAATAGACCGGCAGGTCTGCCGCGCTTATGGGTATGTTTTTATCGTCCACCGGCGTGAAGGACGCCTTGCAAATTTCACGTAGCGCGACGACGGTAGCGCGGATTTCCTTTTTAGCCGGATCGGGAGCTTCGCCGCACAGGGCTTCCAGTTCATGGATCAATATTTCATATTGTCGCTGTACCTCTTCCAAAACATTTTGCTCGATATGCGAATTCTCGCGATCTTTCATCAAATCAAGCACCGTCGCCTTAATGACGGGCCAGTGGTCGCCTTCGGCGCCCATTTCCTGCCCCGCGACGAGGAGGGAATTGCGGATCAAATTCACCGCCTGTTCTTCGGTCATTTCCCTCGCGGCCATTGCCAAATCCTCATTGCCGAAAACGAAACTAAATTCCGAACCTAATTTAAATTCTATCACGGTTTTCCGAAACTAATGCGTCTTGTCTGCATCGAGCGATAGCATTTTTGTGCTTAAAGAAGCCTTAAAAGACCGAAAATTTGTGAAATATTTCAGGGCCGGGGACGCATTGTTGCGCCGCGTCGCCGCGCAACTATTTTTTCGGGCGCGCAAATAATAAAATTTGAATCGAAATGTTGCCGCCCGTCCCTTACTTCAAATCGAACAGCAAAACCTCGCTGTCTTCATCGGCGGTGAAGGCGAGCGGGCCAGAGTTTTCCCAACTCGCGCCGTCGCCGGCGGCAAGCGATTGGCCATCGACCGTCATGCTCCCGCGCGCGACTTGCGCCCATGCGCCGCGCCCTTGGCGCAAATTAAATTCCGCGCTCTGGCCTTTCGCAAGCCGCGCCAGCCACAAATCCGCGTCCTGTTGCAAGGATATGGAACCATTGCGACCCTCGCGCGAGGCCAATAAGCCGAACTTGCCGGCGACGGCGTTCGTATCGAAAACTTGCTGTGCATAGGAAGGCTTGCCGCCATGTTTTTCCGGCAAAATCCAGATTTGCAGCAAATGCACCGGCGTGTCGCGCGAGGCGTTGAACTCGCTATGCATGATGCCGGAACCGGCGCTCATGCGCTGGATCTCGCCGGGCTTGATGGTTGCGCTGTTGCCGATGCTGTCGCGGTGCGTCAGCGCGCCCTCCATCACATAGGTGATGATTTCCATGTCGCGGTGCGGATGCATGGGAAAGCCGGCGGCCGGCGCCACGCGATCCTCATTGATCACGCGCAAATCGCGGAAACCCATATGCGCCGGGTTATGGTAATCGGCAAAGGAAAAACTAAAACGGCTGTCGAGCCAGTCGGCGCCGCCGTGGCCGCGCTCGTTGGATGGATGGAGGGTGAGGGGCATAGTTGCTAGGTGCTAGGTTCTAGTTGCTAGCTTATATTGGGTCGCGCGCTTCCGATTTCAAGTACTAGCACCTAGCAGCTAATAGCTAACACCTAATGCACCGTCCGGTCGC
>DATKSH010000052.1:0-5790 GCA_035531735.1 Alphaproteobacteria bacterium | reverse complement strand
ACATGTACCCGCCCTGGTCGTGGTTTCGCATCCTGCAGGGCAGCGGGTTCTTGCTCGGGCTTTCGGCCTTGCTCGGCGCGCAGGTGCCGTTGAAAAGAGCGCTCGAAATCCTCGAAGAGCAGGGCAATCCGTGGATCAGGGAACGCATCGCCGCTGCCCGGCAGGAGGTGTTGCGCGGGCGCAATCTCGGCGAGGCTTTGCGGATGGGCCGTTACAATTTTCCCGATCCTTCCGTCGCCATCGATCTCGAGATTTTATCCGAGCGCGCCGATGTCGGGCAGGTGATCGAGCAGGTGACCGAGGAATGGATCAGGGAGCAGATCGATGTGCTGAAAGTGCAGGCGGTGGTCGCCCGCAATCTCGGCCTTTTGATCGTCGGTTCCGTGATCGCCTGGGTCATGACCTCGATCTTCAACGTGGTCGGCGCCTTGTCGAAGCCGGGCGGCTCCGGCTTTCACTGAGAATAGTAGGAAGATGTGGCGCGGGGGTTACGGCCCCGGCGGCCTTCGTTACCCGTTTTGCAGAGGCATGGCGGCTCGTTCCGGGACAAAAATGGCCGGCCTTGCGGCTCGTGTGCCGCGCCGACGTTAAGATTATTTTAACCGTCAAGAGCCGCCAGGATGGCCAATAGCCAGCCGCGCCGGAGGGCTATTGCTTTCCGTTTACTTGCCATTAAGATTCGTTCGCTACAGTCGCCGGAAGCGGAAAGCCCGCAAACCAATCCCGAGGGAGAAAACGGATGAGAATCGACCTGCGTCGTGCGTCGCGCGAAGAGCGCGGCTTTACCCTGACCGAAATCGCCATCGTGCTCGGCATCATCGGCCTCATCCTCGGCGCCATTTGGGCTGCGGCTTCGGCGGTTTATTCGAACATCAAGGTTTCGGATGCCGAGCGCGGCATCACCTCGACCGCGCAAGCCGTGCGCAGCATGTTCGCGGCTTCTAACAGCACCGGCGCGGCCGGCGCCGGCACGATCATCACGACGCCCGGCATGCTGCCGATCGAATGGACCACCAACGGCGCGGTCCCGGCTTACGGCAATCCGTGGGCGCCGTCCAATATCGGCACCTTCGGTTTCGTTCTCGGCGACAGCGGCCATCTATCCGATTTCGCCATCGAGCTGGACGGGATCAGCGGCGCCGGTTGCGCGGCTTTGCTGAATTACTATACTTCGGCGGCGTCCGGCGTTAATGGCGGCCAGGTCACCGGCCTGATCGGCACCAACCTTGTGGTCGGCGCCGCCGCGTCGGGCACGGCCAAGGCGGCCTCGGCGGCCCAGATCAATACCTACGCGGCCGCGAGTGGCTGCTCGACCGCCACCCCGACCACCAGCGGCACCGACGGCAATAACAACGTTGCCATCTGGCTCGATATGTCCAAGATGTAAAGGGAAACCGGCTTTGCCGGAACCGATGTGAAAGCGGGAAGCCTCGGCTTCCCGCTTTTTCTTTGCCTGCCGGCTGCTTGCGTCTATGAAGGAATCATGGGCAGGGGCGTGAAGTTATCCTCGATCGGCTTTTACCTGGTGCTGGCGCTGATTTGCGTGATCGCCGGCTTTGCCGTGCTGGTGGCGTTCGAGGCGGTCTATGAGAGCGTGCGCCTCGCCCGCGCCGAGGGGCAGATCCTGGCGCTGGTCTCGGCCGCGCGCGACGCCGCCCGCGACCGCCAATTCACCCTCCAGCCGAACGAGGATTTGCTCGCCGCCTTATGGCAACGCGGCGACGCGCTGGCCGGGCAGGCCTCGCCGGCGCTGGTCAACGATTGGGGTGGGCGCATCGCCATGACGGCCGCGCCGCCGGCCGCCGCCTGGGTCGAGACCGAGGTGCCGGTTTCCGCATGCCGGCAATTGGCGCTTTTTTTCGGCCACGACGCCGCCGACATCTTTTTGCAGAAAATGCAGGCGCGTCCCATGCAGGGCGAGGAAAGCTGGCGCGGCGCCTATGACGCCGCGGCCGGCGCCGGTCCTTTCGATCCCGCCGCCGCCGAGGCGGCTTGCGGCGATCAGGGGCGCGCGGCGCTGGCCCTGCTTATAAAGCTGAGATAGAGAACAGGCCTGATGCGTGATCCGGGGCCTGCCCCGGGCTTGATCCGGGGATCGGCGCGGGCATCCACGACTGTCCTTGTTTCAAGACGTGGATGGCCGGGACAAACCCGGCCATGACGCTTGATGTTACGTCAGGCTTTTCGGGACATGTTCTGGAGGCCGTCAGGCCGTGATCGAGCGGGTGGCGGGGGCCGGCGCGAGGTCGCCATTGCCTTCGTCCCCCGGCTTGCCGGATGAGGACGGCACCGAGCCGCGCTTGCCGGCGATGGCGGCGGGCTTGGGCGGCGGCGCGCCGCCGTCTTCGGGGCGGTTGAGCGGCTCGCCGCGCAAGAGGGCCTTCACTTCCTCGCCGGTCAGGGTTTCATATTCGAGCAGCGCCTTCGATAAGGTATGCAAATCGTCCATATGGGCGGTGAGAATCTCGCGCGCCCTGGTTTCGGCGTCCTCGATCAGGCGGCGCACTTCGCCGTCGATAATTTCCGCGGTCGCCTCGGACACGTTTTGCTGCTGCGAAACCGAATGGCCGAGGAAGATTTCCTGCTCGTTGGCGTTGTAGCGCACGGGGCCGAGCTTGTCCGACATGCCGAATTCGGTCACCATGCGCCGCGCGGTGGCCGTTGCCTGCTGGATGTCGCTGGACGCGCCGGTGGTCACGTTTTCGGGGCCGAAGATCAGTTCTTCCGCCACCCGGCCGCCGAACATCATGGCCAGCTTGGATTTAAGCTCGGTCAGCGTGTGGCCGTATTTGTCGCGCTCGGGTAAATTCATCGTCACGCCGAGTGCGCGGCCGCGCGGAATGATGGTGATCTTATGCAAGGGATCGCTTTGCGGGACGTTGAGGCTGACAAGCGCGTGGCCCGATTCGTGATAGGCGGTCAATTCCTTTTCCTTGTCGGTCATCACCATCGAACGGCGCTCGGCCCCCATCAGCACCTTGTCCTTGGCGGATTCGAGTTCGTGCATGCTAACCACGCTCTTATTGGCGCGGGCGGCGAGGAGGGCCGCTTCGTTGACGAGGTTGGCGAGGTCGGCGCCGGAAAAGCCCGGCGTGCCGCGCGCGATGGTGCGGGCATCGACGTCGTTGGCGAGAGGCACTTTGCGCATATGCACCTTGAGGATTTTCTCGCGGCCGAGAATGTCGGGATTGGGAACCACGACTTGCCGGTCGAAACGTCCGGGACGCAGAAGCGCGGGATCGAGCACGTCGGGGCGGTTGGTGGCGGCGATCAGGATCACGCCTTCGTTGGCCTCGAAACCGTCCATTTCGACCAATAATTGATTGAGGGTCTGTTCGCGCTCGTCATTGCCGCCGCCGAGCCCGGCGCCGCGATGCCGGCCGACCGCGTCGATTTCATCGATGAAGATGATGCAGGGCGCGTGTTTCTTGCCTTGCTCGAACATATCCCTGACCCGGCTTGCGCCGACGCCGACGAACATTTCGACGAAATCGGAACCGGAAATGGTGAAAAACGGCACATTGGCTTCGCCGGCCACCGCGCGGGCGATCAGGGTCTTGCCGGTGCCGGGCGGGCCGACCAGGAGCACGCCTTTGGGAATCTTGCCGCCCAATTTCTGGAATTTCTGCGGGTCCTTGAGGAAGTCGACCACTTCCTTCAATTCTTCCTTGGCTTCGTCGACGCCGGCCACGTCCTCAAACGTAACCTTGCCGGTTTTCTCGGTCAGCATGCGCGCGCGGCTCCGGCCGAAACCCATCGCGCGGCCGCCGCCCGCCTGCATCTGGCGCATGAAGAAAATCCACACGCCGACCAAAAGCAGCATCGGTCCCCACGAGAACAACAACGTGCCCCAGAACGAGGTGCCGTTGTCGTCGGGCCGCGCGGTGACCTTGACGTTCTTGGCCAGCAATTTGCCGGTGATGCTGGCGTTGTCGGGCAGGTAAGTCGAAAAGGGCGCGCCATTGCCGGTTAGATGGCCATGCACCACATGGCCCTGAATGGTGACGTCGGCGACCTTGCCTTGCCCGACATCGGCCATGAAATCGCTGAACGGCATCGAGGGTTGCGGCGTCATGCCGGCCGGGCCCTGGAACATGTTGAAAAGCGCCACCAGCAACAAGCCGATGACGATCAGGAGGGCGATGTTCTTGCCGATATTGTTCAAGTCAGGGACCTTTCCCGGAACGTGGAACGAAAGGGTAATTCATGGCGCGCAATGGCGGAAATGCCCAATTCTCCACGCTTTCTTTAAAGATATAGTAAAGGATGGACCGGTTGCAACCGCCGCGAATTTGTATCGAATCCAACCGTTTATCGGGCGATGATCGGCGGCCAAGATGGCAGGAATTGGGCACGGGCGGCGCTTTCATGCGCGTTTCCCGGCAAGGCCGGGATTATGGCTAATTTTTCGTTACGCCACAGGGCCGGCAAAGTGGCGCGCACGCGGCCTTGCGGGATTTTATGCCGCAGGCCGGGGGCCAGTTGGTCGATGAGCGCATGCGGCGGGTGGCCGAGCGGGCGAATCGCGTGGCCGTTCCCGGCCTTGGCGTCGAGCGTCACCTCCCATCTTCCGTCCCACATAACCGTTTCGCCGGGCCCGATGGGCGTTTCGCCGGCGATGGCGGCATATTCGCGTATGACGGTGGCAAGGCGTGCGGTCTTGGCGACGAGGCACCCATGGAGGGTGCGCGGCGGCATCGCGTTATCGGCGCACAGCGATTCCAGCAGCGGAAGCAGCGAGGCGCGTTCCGCGCCGTAGGCGAAGCCCGGATTGACGGTGCGCAGCGCGGCATCGAGCGCGCGCAAGGCAACGGCGCGCGGTGCGGCACGCATATGCTCGAGATCGAGACGCAAAACGCCGGCATCATCGAGCTTGCCGGCCACGCGCAAAAGGGCATGCGTGTAATGATCGAGCGCCTCCTTGGCTTCGGCGGCGCGCGCGCCGAGATCGCAGAGGCGTTCCGTGGCCAGGCCTTCCTCGGCCAAGAGGGGCATCACGCGGCGCAAGCGGCCGCGCGCGTATTTCTGCGATGCGTTGGAGGGATCGGAAATAAAAGCGATGCCGTGCGCGCGGCAGGTGGCCTCACACCGCGCGCGGGGGATGGAAAGGAACGGGCGCAAGAGGCGCATTCCTTCGAAGCGGCCGTCAGCGTCGATGCCGCGCAGGCCGTCGATGCCGCTGCCCTTGGCGATACGCATGAGGATGGTCTCGGCCTGGTCTTCGCGCTGATGGCCGAGCACAAGCGCAGCGATGCCGCGTGCGCGGCAGGCTGCGGCCAGAAGCTCATAGCGCGCGGCGCGCGCGCGGATGTGGAGGCGGCTGGCAACCGGCGGGTGCTGCCAGCGGAGGATTTCGGCATCGATGCCAAGCTTTCCCAGCGCGGTGCGGGTTTGTTCGGCTTCAGGCGCGGATTCCGCGCGCAGGGCGTGATCGACAATCAGGGCGAGGATGGTTCGGGAGTTGGTTTCGTCGCGCCAGCGTTTCAGGCAAAAAGCGAGGGCCATGCTGTCGGGCCCGCCGGATACGGCGACGGCGAGATGCGCGGGGATGGGCGCGAAATTTTGCATGAGGGCGGCGAATTCGGGAGCCGCGATGGGCGCGCCGCTTGTTTTCGGCGCGGTCGGATGTGCCGGGAGTGCCGAGAACTTCGGCTTGGTTTTTTGCGATCCGTTTTTCATGCATCCATGGTGTAGCGAATCATTTCACCAAGCAGGGCGATCTGTTCCCCTCCCCTTGTGGGAGGATCGGCCTCTCACCAAACGTCCGGGGGACGTTTGGTGAGGAGTCGA
>DATKSH010000051.1:0-2293 GCA_035531735.1 Alphaproteobacteria bacterium | reverse complement strand
CGGCGCTGCCGATATTGATGGCCTCGTTTTCGACGTCGAGGCCGGCGATGCGCTGGTGGCAGGCGTTAAGCTGGTGGTTGAGGGCTTGTTGCTGGCGGCGCTGCCCGGCTTCGGCCACGGCGACGATCTTGCGTTCCACGTCGTCGAGGGCGTCCGCGTCCGGCGGCGGCGCATTTTTTGCGCCGCGTTCCTGGCCTTCCTTGGCCAGGTTGAGGTCTTTTTTGATTTTATCGAGATCGAGTTCGGGAAAGGATGACGCGGATGGAGCCTCGACGTCCTTCCCTTGATTGAGTTTTTCCAAAAGGTCTTGAAGCGCGCTCATTTCGTCCATCGCGTCGTGAGGGGTCGACCATACAAAAAGGCCACGCATAGTCAATGTAAAGGGAAATCGCCGGGTGCGGCGGCAGGAAGGAAACCACCGGCATCCGGGCCGGGCTTTCGGTTTTGAAGGTGTGGGCCGGATTCTTTTTTACCAAGCGAATTAAGCCGCTTTGATGTCCGCCGCGCCGCCGTGCGGTTCGTTAAAACTTTCCGGCGTTTCCCCGTCCCGTAGCGCCACCGCGCCCGCCAGATCGACCGAGACCAGTTGCGAGACGCCTTTTTCGCCCATGGTGACGCCATAAAGACGGTCCATGCGCGCCATCGTCAGGCGCTGGTGGGTGATGACGAGGAAGCGGGTGCCGGTTTCGCGTGCGATGTCCTCGACCAGCATGCAGAAGCGGTCGATGTTGCTTTCGTCGAGCGCGGCCTCGGCCTCGTCCAAAACACAGATCGGTGAGGGGTTGGTCTGGAACACGGCGAACAGCAGGGCGAGGGCCGTGAGGGTGCGTTCGCCGCCCGACAGCAAGGACAAAATCTGCATTTTCTTGCCCGGCGGACTGGCGAAGATTTCCAAACCGGCATTGAGCGGGTCTTCGTCGTCGATCAGTTCGAGATACGCGCGCCCGCCATCGAACAGGCGCTTGAACAAAACCTGGAAACGCTCGTTGACCTGCCCGAAGGCGTTTTGCAACCGTTCGCGCGCCTCGCGGTTGAGTTGGGAAATGCCTTGCCGGAGCTTGGCGATGGCGGCGTTGAGATCGTCCTTATCCTTTTGCAATTTGTCGATTTCGCCCTGCATCGCATCGGCTTCGGTCTCGGCGCGCAGATTGACCGGGCCCATATTGTCGCGTTCGCGCAGGTAACGCGCGAGGGTTTGCTCCAAATCGCCCGCGTCGGGCGTTTCGTCGCCCCGTTCGGCGATGGCCGGCAATTCTTCCGGCCCGCAGCCGAGTTTTTCCCGCATGCGTTCGCGTAACGTGTTGAAATGCTCCTGTGCGGCCTGCACATTGCCTTCGGCGCGCACGCGCGCTTCGCGCGCTTCGCCGGCGGCGGCTTCGTCGCGTTTCAGTTGATGCTCGACCACGCTCAGTCTTTGCTCGGTGGCGATCAGCGCGTCGGCGGCGGCTTTACGCCGCGCCTCGGCATCCGACAACTCGCCCAGCAAGCGCGCGCGTGATTGCGCCAATTGGGCCGGGCGCTCGCGCAATTGGGCAAGGTCGGCCTCGATCACCACGATGCGTTCGCCGAGCGCTTCGGTTTGCGTGTGCGCGTCGGCGGCGCGCTGTTGCCACGCCTCGATCTCGGCGGCGACGGCTTGGCGCCGCGCCTCGGCATGATCCTGCTCGCGGATGAGGCGTTCGCGTTCGCCTTGCCGCCCTGCCTGCTGGCCACGCAAATCGGATAACTGCGAGCGTCGGGATGCTATGTCGGCGCGTTGCGCTTCGCCGTCGGCAAGGGCCCGGCGTTCGTCCTCGGCGGCAATCAATCGGTTTTTGACCTGATCCTGGTCGGCCGCGACCTGGCGGCGGGCGTCGTCGGTGGCCGATAATTGCGAAAGAATGGCGGCCGCTTCCTTTTCATGCTCGCCATGTGCGGCGCGCGCGTCGTTGAGCGCGGCGAAGGCGGCTTGCAAGGCTTCGCGCGCCTGCCGGTCGGCGGCCTGCAGCCGCGCGGCCAAGGACGTCGCCTCGTCAAGAGCGCGCGCGGCCTTTTGGGCCTCATTTTCGGCTGTGGCGATGTCCTTTTCCAGCGCCGCGCGGCGGTTGCGTTGCTGCATGCGCAGCGCCGTTTGGGTTTGGGCCTGCGGCGTGACGGTGAAACCGTCCCAGCGCCATGCCCAGCCGTCGCGGCTGACGATGATCTGGCCCGGTTGCAAGCTTGCGGCCGCGTTTTCGCCGGAGGCGGCGTTTTCGACGAGGCCAATTTGCGACAGCGCGCGGGCCAGAGCCGGTGGCGCCTCGATATGCGGCGC
>DATKSH010000050.1:0-6579 GCA_035531735.1 Alphaproteobacteria bacterium | reverse complement strand
TTCATCGCCGGCGACGCCATCGGCGAAACGGAAATCCTGCAACTGTCGCCGGCCCATCAATTCAACGCCATCGCCGTCAAGGATTCATTGCTGATGGAATTCCCGGTTGTCTGGCTGCGGGACAACATCAAGCGACACAACATCATCGCGCTTAATCTTTTGGGCATGCTGTCGCGCCGCAACGACGTGGCGACGCTGGAAGCCGAGCATAAGGCGACGATGGCGGCGCCGCAGCAAGTCGCCTGCTTCCTCGAACGGCTTTGCATCCTGCACGATTTCGATCCGCATGGCTTCGATCTGCCCTATAGCAAGACCTTAATCGCCTCGCGCCTCGGCATGGAACTTGAAACTTTCTCGCGGGCGCTTGCCAAAATCCGCGAGCACGGCATCAGCGTTCAGGGCGCGCGCGTGTCATTCGACGACATCGAGAAAATGGAAGCCTATGTTTGCGCCAATTGTTCAATCGCCGGCAATTGTAACGAGCATGACGCGCTGAGAGCCCGCTTGCTCAAGCGAAAATCGATTCACGCCGCCTGATTATAAGCCTCGGCCAGTGCCGGCCGGATATGGGCCAGTAACTCCCTTGTTCCGCAATGCGCAAACTCATGGGGAAGCTCGGCCATGATCGTATTCCTCACCCGGGGATCGAGATACTCCCTCAATTCGCCCAGCATGCGCGGCGGCAACGCCACGATCAGTCGGTCGAAAGCTTTGTTTCGACAGGTTTCATCCAGCTTTTGGGCGACGGCATGCATGAAACGCCGTTTGAGTTCTTCTTTCATATCGACATGCGGCTCGACCGTATGGCGCACGGAAGCCGTGGCCCCGAAAATCGAGCCGCGCTGGCTGTGGCCGGTCTGATAGTCGCCGGGCGACTCGGCCTCTTGCGACATGTCCTTGCGCGGCACCAATTCCCATTCCAATTCTTCGGTGCTGTAAGCATGCCGGGTCGTCCCGCTCATGGGCACGATCTTTTCGACGCGGCGGCATTCATAAACCCGCGCCTGTTTTCCGTCGGCTATGAGCGCCCAAATGACGGGTTGTTTGCGCGGTGCGGATGTGGCGCGGGTAAGCATGGGCCCTCCTTGGCGAGAAACACGGGAAACGATCCGGGATAGCGCGGCTACAACAGCATCATCGCGCTTGTTTCTATATCGGCGGCCTCTTTTTTATCTTCTGCAGTTTTGCCGGAGATAAAAAACTGCTGCTGGCGCCGCAAGGTATCGATCGCGCCCGCGACAATAAGCGGCAGGATATCGGCATCTCCCCACTCTTCGTCGTTGCGCGCTTGCGAATCGACCGGCATGCCGAGCAGTCGCAAATCGGCCCGATTAAAGCCTTCTGCGGCAAGTGCCGCGCCGAGAACTGCCGTCTCTTCCGGCGAGGCGCCGGGAATGCGAAGAACGGATTGAGCAGTCATGGAAGTCTGCCCTGATTGATGTCTTGCTCAAATTAAGGCCATCCAATTGTAAGCATCCTTGACGCCGGTCAAATCGAGCGAAGAAATTATATTTCGATGCCGGCGGCCGGGAGGAATTCGGTCTTTTTGGGCAGGTTTGACCGAGGTCAAATACGATCCCGCGCCCCCGGATTATTAGGGAAGCATCGACAACTTCCTAACCCCGAGGAGGACCCCAATGACCAATCCATCACCCGAGAAAAACGTTTCCGTTCCCGTCAAGAAAGGCGCAAACCCGGTTCAAGCCTTTCAAAACGAGATGAACAAGTTGTTCCAGAGCTTTTTCGGCGAAACGCTGCCGCATTGGTGGCATACGTCCGAAAACTGGATGCCGTTCGGCATGTCGCCGGCGACCGATGTGGTCGAGAGCGACAAGAACATCAAAATCCTGACCGAGCTGCCGGGCCTTGAAGCCAAGGACATTACCGTTTCGGTCAATGACGGCTATGTGACCATCAAGGGCAAGAAAGAAGAGGAAAGCAAGGAAGAGAAGAAGGGCTATTTTCGCCAGGAGCGTTCCTACGGCGAGTTTCAGCGCGTGATCGCCTTGCCGCCCCACATCTCCGATATGGACAAGGCCGAGGCAACGATGAGCAAGGGCGTACTCACCGTCACGGTGCCGAAGAAAGCCGGTGCGCAGCCGAGAACGCACCAGATCGAGGTTAAACAGGCGGCGTAGCGCGCGATCCCGTGCATGAGGCGGAGGAACCTTCAGGCACGGTAAATCATGGCGCGGAAATATGCGGACGCGGTTCTGGATGCTGCGCGGTCGGCGGATCAAAACCTTCCGTTTCCGCAGCAGACAAATAAATATCGTGCGTTTCAGGATCGAGCGCCATTGTCCGCGCCGAAATCTTTGTCGGAACCGATTGCAAGACTTTGTAATGCCCGCCATCGCCTTTGCCGACGACCGTAAGCGTTCCATCGCCGCCGTTTGAGCTAAAGGCCAAGCCTGTTCCCGCGTCGAATCTGGCCGCGTCGGGATGACTGCCAATATCGAGCGTGTCCCTGATCTTGCCGGTGAGCGCATCGACAACGACCATGTGCCGGTTGGCGCAGACCGAAAAAAGCAGATTATCGGCTTTATCGAGCGCCAAGCCTGTAGGCCTCTCGCAATCCGGGGTTAAATTGTAATGGCCGACGACTTTCAATCTTTCCGTATCCACAACATTGATCGCGGACTTGTCCTCAAGGTTGATATAGAGTTTTCCGTCGCCATCCACGACGGCAAATTCCGGTGCGCCATCGAGTTTTACGGTGCCGATACGCTCGGCTTTTTTGGCGTCTATGACCGTAAGATCGTCGCTACCGCCATCCGCCACAAAAACGCGCCCCGTTTTCCGGTCATAGACAATGGCATCCGGCTTCTTGCCGGTCCGCACGGTTAGAATCGGCTTAAGCGTGGCAAGATCGAAAACGGTAACGCGATTGGCTTTTCCCTCGCTGATAAATCCCCTGTCGGCATCAGCCGCAAGCGCGACCCCGTGAACGCCGTCAAGGCCGTCAATACTGGCGATGATTTTTTTGCTGGCAAGATTGAGAACATCGACCCGATCATCGCGCGCAACAAAGAGATACTGCTTGGCAGCATCAAGTGTTAGAAAATCCCAACGCACCGGCCCCGCTAAAGGCATCGTATCGGCAAGCGCGTAGTGAGGCTTGGCAATTTCAGCGTATGCGGGCGGCATGGATCCAACAAGAACCGCAAGCACAGACAAGATGACGGTTTTGGAACGCATGATGCTCTCCATCAAGTTATGAGGATGCGTAAAGTGTTACCTGTTACTCTTATCTCGCTTTTCTTATATGAAGCTGAGGAAATAATTGGCTGCAAAACTCGACAGCCAATACGGGGTGTTATAAGAACGCGCACATCTCCTCTCGGATGGGGCAGTGTATATGGGGTATTTCACAAAAGAAAACATAAGAGAGATTCTCTTTCGCGTCAGCGTTTTATTGAAAGGTCTGGATGCCGTTCTGGAAATCATCGGCAGTACGTTGCTTTGGATTTTCGGTCCTGACTCGATTGTGAACACGGTCGCTTTCTTGGCCCAAGACGAACTGCGCGAAGACCCCCACGACCCGATCTCCAACTTTGCTGTCAAGGCTGCAACGCATCTGTCGGTCGGCACCGAGCATTTTGTAGCATTCTATCTTCTATGTGACGGCCTTATCAAAACCCTGCTGGTGGCAGCCTTGCTCCGCCACAGGCTATGGGCCTACCCGGTGGCCATGATTGTTTTCGTCCTGTTCATCGCTTACCAAATCTATCGCTTCACTTTTACCCACGGCATGGGGCTTCTCGTCCTTAGCGGATTCGACGTGTTCCTGATTGGTCTTATTTGGCTTGAATATAAGGCCCTGAAACGACGCGGGCATTAAAAAGCGTTGGCGCTTTTGCATTGCAAATTCGATGAGCGAGGACAACCGGATGCGGGGAATTTGTTGGCGGATGATTCGGTACGAAGATGGCCGATAATATTTCTGTGACGTTACGAATCGCTTTCAACGACGGCGTGACCAAGATGAAAATTAGCCGACACTTAGGATTGTTAGGTGAAACTTAGTTCAGTCTTAGTTCTCGATAATGATATGCAGCTTATCGTCTCGAAAATCTCGACGCACGGCAAATGTTATCCTCTCATTAAGAGTTGAAACACTAATTTGGAACCGTTGACCCACATCAAAATTAGGAGTCGCGCATGCCTTCCATCTCAAACGCCACAGCCAGCCAGCAATATTTCCAAGTCGCTCAGAACCCGGCGAAATCTGGCGCGACAACTCCAGAGGCAACAAACCAAACCTCATCAGCGGCGGCACAGGCATCTACGACCGTGGCCGCACAGCCGGCCGTTTCCGCCAAGGCGGTTCAGGGCACCAAAGGCACAGCCAAAGGCGTCTATGAATCTCCATTGCACAGAAACCCCGATGGATCATACGGCCCCAGACATACGGTGCAACCTCCACTGAGCGCACAACTGAACAAAGTTTCCGAAGCACCCGCCTCATCAACGGCAACAATTTTAAACAAGCTTGCCTGACGGTTCCGTTACCGCCGGCGGGGCGCGTTCGGGATTCTGCCGATGAACGGGCGCGCCCTGTTGGATTTGTAATTTGGCAACATCTTGCCATCGAGCGAGAAAATCCGGCAGCCAAGAAAGCAGGCCCAGCATGGCAAAAGGAAACCTATCGAAGCAGCATTCTTCGGATGCCCGCAAGTGGAAGCGGATGCTCAACAAGGTTCCTGAAGTCACCTTGTATTTCTGGATTATAAAGATTTTGTGTACCACGGTCGGCGAGACTGCCGCCGATTACCTGAACGAGACCCTTCATTTTGGATTGACCGGAACGTCCCTGTTAATGGGCGTGTTGTTGATTGCCGTCCTGATTGTGCAATTCAGGGCGAAGAAATATATTCCGTCAGTCTATTGGCTTTCGGTTGTCCTTATCAGTGTCGTCGGCACGCTTATCACCGACAATTTAACCGACAACTTTGGCGTCTCGCTGGAGACAACCACAACCGTATTCTCCATCACATTGGCCGCAACCTTTGCGGTTTGGTACGCCGTCGAAAAAACGCTATCCATTCATTCTATTTTTAGCACCCGCCGCGAAACGTTCTATTGGCTGGCGATTCTTTTTACTTTCGCCCTCGGCACGGCGGCAGGCGACCTGACGGCGGAAAAGTTCGGGCTTGGTTATCTTACCTCGCTCTTTATATTTGCCGGACTCATTGCGGCCGTGACGCTCGCACACTATTTCGTTAGAGGCCTCTTGGCGGCAGAGCATAAACGGCAATCTACGAACGCGGTTTTGGCTTTCTGGATTGCTTATATCTTAACCCGTCCGCTCGGCGCATCCATCGGCGATTACCTGTCACAAAGCCGCCATGTCGGTGGCCTTGGTTTAGGAACAACCGGCACGAGCGCCCTGTTTCTGGTCACGATTTTCGGATTGGTTGTCTATCTTACGCTTACCAAAACGGATGAGATTGCGCCCGATCAGGCTGGCTGACGGCTGCTTTTATAAGTTTCAACCCCTGTCTGTGGCCGCAGTTGGGACGGGGAAGTCGTCAAGCCCGACAGCCTTACGAGCGAGTTTCGGTTTGCGATCCGGGAGATTCCCAATTTCCCAATTGTGCGCTTTCATGACCTGCGCCATTCGCATGCCACGCAGTTATTGGCCGAGGGCATACATCCTAAAATCGCGCAGGAACGCCTTGGCCACAGCACCATCACGACGACGCTTAACCTTTATTCGCACGTCACGGACACGATGCAGAACCATGCGGCGGAGAAACTCGACAGCGCCTTTCGTTCTGCTATAAAAGCGCGCGCCAAAAACGGCCCGCATTTGGGTTAAGAATTTTGGGGAACAATTTGGGGAACAAACCCGATTTTAAGCTGGCGGGTTTCGCCAAAAATCGTGTATTTACAAGGCGTCGGAGAGGTGGCTGAGCGGTCGAAAGCGGCGGTCTCGAAAACCGTTATAGGGTTATCCCTATCAGGAGTTCGAATCTCCTCCTCTCCGCCATTCAGTCTGAGAATTGGAGAACCGTTAGGTTCAACAGCAAGAATGCCGCGCAATACGTGGCATTTTTTGTTTCTGGCGTTCTCTGGCTAAAAGCTATGCCGAGAACTTGGGCGATGAAAGGCCGGGGTTCTCTATAGCCAAAAGTCTTGGTTAGGGTTGACGGAAAGCCTCTTTGCTTTTTTTTCCGAAAATCTTTTCATATCTGGCATCGAAATAATTATAGATGTTTTTGGGCCTGCGGCTTCGAACAGTTCGGTGCCGTAAGCGACATCGCTCAGGTGTCGCAGCCTTGGACATCGACGCCACGCTTTCCGGCAATTCGCCGATGGTACGGGCGGCGTTGCGATAAGCGCGCACGCGGAACGAATTGGCGCCCTCGATTTCCAGCAATTCGGCGAGGCGATAAAGAGCGTCAACGATCTCGGTATTGTGAATGATTGCGCCCTTGCTTGCGGCGGGCTTCTTCGTGGAGATTTTTGCGACGCCGTGCATGAGGTTCAAGCCTTCGGCATCCAACTGCCGTCTGCCTTTTCATATTTCGCCTTGACGGCATGCCATGCGACGCGATGGGCGGTTTCTTCTCGGCT
>DATKSH010000049.1:0-3003 GCA_035531735.1 Alphaproteobacteria bacterium | reverse complement strand
GCCGTTTAGCTGGTTCGTCAATGGCGAGTGGGATCATGCCTTCATCACCCAGCAAAATTATCGGCCGGGTGACGAATTCGATGCCGCCATCGGCAGTTATTACAACGGCTTCGATTTTGGCAAGGACGGTAAGATCGCGCCGTTGTTGCAGTTGATCGGTTCCGTACGCGAGCACGATGTCGGCATGAATGCATCCCAGCCCGTCAATGGCGTGAATCAAAGCGGCTATCAGCGTCTTTTGATTTCGCCGGGCGTTGAATATGACATCAACCGCGTCAAGCTTTACGGCGACGTCGAAGTGCCGATATTCCAGAACATGAACGGGAACCAGCTGGTCGCACCGGTTCTGGTCAAATTCATCGTCGGCTATAGCTTCTGAGAAAGGAACCACGGGATGCGTAAAAAATTCCTGCTTATGCTCTTGGCGTTATGTGCGCTTCCGTGGCCCCTTTCGGCGGCGCGGGCCGATGCCTCCATCGGCCAGCCGGCACCGGCCCTCACCGTCAGGCAACTCGACGGCCGGAAATTCGACCTCGCCACCGAGAAAGGCAAAGTGGTGTTGGTCAATTTTTGGGCGACCTGGTGCGCACCGTGCCGGGCCGAGATGCCGGCGCTCGCCGCCGCCTATAAAAAATACCGCGCGCAGGGCCTCATCGTCATCGGCCTCAGCACGGACCGCGACCGTCATCGCGACGACGTCGAAGACGTGATGAAAAGCTACGGCTATCCGGCGGCGATGGAAGACGACGCCGATACGGACGATTTCGGCGCGCCAACCTCCTTGCCCGTCACCTATGTGATCGACCGCGACGGCATCGTGCGCGACCGCGTGATGCCGAGCCAATTCACACTGACCGCCGCAACCATCGCCGGATTGGTCGAGCCGCTTCTGACGCAGCATTGAATCGCCGCGCTTGGCGCGCCGGGTTTTTCATGCAAAAACAAAGGCATGCCTATACCTCAACCGCCCGCGCTTAAGCCTCACATTCTGGTGGTCGATGACGACGACCGGCTGCGCGGGTTGCTGCACCGCTATCTGGCCGAGCAGGATTTGATCGTCGCCACCGCCGCCAATGCCGCGGACGCGCGCGCCAAGCTGAAAAGCCTCAGCTTCGATTTGATGGTGCTGGACGTCATGATGCCGGGCGAAAGCGGCCTTGAATTGACCAAGTCGCTGCATGCCGCTCAAGGCGGATCGGCGCGGCGCTTGCCAATCCTCCTGCTGACCGCGCGCGGCGAGCCCGGCGACCGCATCGCCGGCTTCGAGACCGGCGCCGACGATTACCTGCAAAAACCGTTCGAGCCGCGCGAATTGCTGCTGCGCATCCATGCCATCCTGCGCCGCATGCCGAAGCCGCCGGTGGCGCTGCCGGAACTCCGGCTCGGCGCATGGCGCTATAATCCACAGCGCGACGAATTACGCTCGGATCGCGAAACCTTGCGCCTCACCGACATGGAGGCCGGCCTCATGCGCATCCTGGCATCCGAGCCCGGCGTGCCGCTGAGCCGCGAAGCGCTGGCCGAACGCAGTAAAGGCGTTGTCAACGACCGCACCATCGACGTGCAGGTCACGCGCCTGCGCCGCAAGATCGAAGGTGATACCAAGAACCCGCGTTACCTGGTGACGGTACGCGGCGAAGGCTATATGCTGCTGCCGGACATGGAAGATTAAGGCCGCCATGATCGCCATTCCCCTGATGCGCAAGAGATCGCCGCTGTCGCGCCTCAAGCGCTTTTTGCCGCGCAGCCTGTTCGGCCGCACGCTGCTCATCATCGTGGTGATGACCGGCATCGCGCTTTTGATCGCCACCTACGTCTTCTTCGACCGCCATTGGTACACGGTCACCAACCGCATGACCTATGCGGTCGCCGGCGACGCCGCGGTCGCCATCGATTTGGTCCGCCACGCGCCGACGCCCGCCGCGCGCGACGCCTTCCGGCGGCTGATTTTCGACAAGACCGACCTCAAAATCACCTTCATGCCGCACGCGAAACTCAAGCGACGCCCCTACGACCATCTCGATCCCCTGCGCGACATGCTGGACATCGCCCTGCGCGACCGCCTGCATTATCCGTTCGACGTCAACATGCATCCCAAGGAGCCGGAAAGCGTCGCGATCCGCGTCGGCGCGCCGGACGGCGTCTATCGGGTACTGTCGCCGCTGCGCCGCATCTATACGCCGACCACGCAAGTGTTTATCGGCTGGATGACCGGCAGCTCGATCCTGTTGGCGGCGGTGGCGTTGCTGTTCATGCGCAATCAGATCCGCCCGATCCGGCGCCTGGCCGAAGCGGCCGAGGCCATCGGCAAGGGCCGCAGCGTGCCGTGGTTCAAGCCCGAAGGCGCCATGGAAGTGCGGCAAGCGGGCGCGGCGCTGATGGTCATGCGCGACCGCCTGCGCCGGCAAATCAGCCAACGCACCGCCATGCTGGCCGGCGTGTCGCACGATTTGCGTACGCCTTTGACGCGCATGAAGCTGCAACTGGCGCTGATGCCGGAAACGCCGGAAACCGCCGAATTCGTCGCCGACATCGCCGAGATGGAAAATATGCTGGAGGCCTATCTCGCCTTCGCGCGCGGCGAGGAAAGCGAACCGGCCGCCGCCGCCGATCTCGCCCAATTGCTGAGCGAAGTAGTGACCGCCGCGCGCCGGCAAAACCCACATATCCTGCTCTACGCGCCGTCGGGCGCCAACGTGACCTTGCGGCGCAATGCCATGAAGCGCTGCCTCGCCAATTTGATCGGTAACGCCGCACGTTACGGCCAGCAGGCGCAAATCGTAGCCTCCGTCGATAACCAGACGGCGCAGATCACCATCGACGACGACGGCCCCGGCATTGCGCCGGAGCGCCGCGAGGACGTGTTCCGGCCTTTCATGCGGCTCGACGAATCGCGCAATCCAGCGACCGGCGGCGTCGGATTAGGATTGGCGATTGCCCGCGACATCGCCCGCTTTCACGGCGGCGACGTGGTGCTGGAAGACAGTCCTTTGGGCGGCCTGC
>DATKSH010000048.1:0-3114 GCA_035531735.1 Alphaproteobacteria bacterium | reverse complement strand
GAGTCGCGCAATGGAACAGCCCAACCGCCCTAAACGCGAAGATTTGATCGGCAAGCTGCGTACGCGCGGCTGGGACCTCGTGCCCGGCGGCAAGGATTCGCCGATCAAAAACCGTACGCTGGAGGAATTGGTGCGCCTATCGCATGAGCGGCACCAGAAGGGCGAGCCGGCCTGGCTGATCCGGCAAATCGAGAACGCCGTCGAGCTCGATTTGATTCAGATTCAGGAATTGTGGGCGCATCTGGGCCTGCCGATGTGAATTTTTAGCGCCGATTTTTACGGTTTCGCTTGTAGTGGACGCGCGAATTTGTCATGAAGCCTTTGTCCTTTGCGTTTTGGGAAGCACGGAGAATCATGCGCAGCCTCGCCAGCGTCCTTGCTCGCCGCCACGACGACGAACCGCCAGCCGTACGCCCGCTGACCCTTATTTCCCAATTTTTCAAATCGCCGCAAGCGGTCGGCACCATCGTGCCCAGCACCCGCAACCTCGCCGAGGCGATGATCGCACCGCTGGACTTTGCCGCGCTGAAAACCATCGTCGAATGCGGGCCCGGCACCGGCGCCATAACGGGGCCGGTGGCCGAACGGCTGTCGGGCCAATCCCGTTATATCGGCATCGAGATCAACGCGACCTTTTGCAAGAATTTGGCGGTGCGCTTTCCGCATCTCACCTTCGTCAACCGCTCGGCGGTCGAGATCGAGGACGTGATCCGCGCGGCCGGCATCGAACGGGCCGATGCGGTTTTATGCGGCATTCCGTGGGCCTCGCTGCCGGCCGAGCAGCAAACCGGCATCCTCGACGGCGTCAAGCGCATCTTGGCGCCCGGCGGCGTGTTCGTCACTTATGCCTATCTGCAAGGCCTGCTGTTGCCGGGCGCGTGGGCGCTGCGGCGCAATCTCAAGGAACGATTTTCCTCGGTCGCCACCACGCGCATCGTGTGGAACAACGTGCCGCCGGCCTTTGCCTATATATGCCGGCCCTAGCCGAGCGGGAGGCCGTCATTCCGCACGAGGCCGAGGCCCTTTGGGGCCGAGGCCGAGATGCGAAATCTGATTTGTTTTTCAAACGGATGGAAATCAAATCGGATTCCGCATAAATTTTCTTTCGTCATGCTTCGCAAGCCGAATAGAAAATTTTGCGGAATGACGCCGTTCTTATGGATATTCGATTTTTCGATTCAACTTATCCCTAAACGCGAAAAGAAAAAATCCAGCGCGGGCCCGAAAATGCGCGCAAACAGCCCTGTAGCGACCAACAGCAAAATAATCAGGATGCCGACGCGTTCGAGCTTCATGTAAACCCGCGACAAGGAAGGCGGCAACAGCGCGCCCAAAACGCGGCCGCCGTCGAGCGGCGGGATCGGCATCAAATTCAAAAGCATCAAAACCAAGTTGATCGCCACGCCGGCCAAAGCGAGTTGCGCCACGATGGCGCGCACGGGATTTGCCGGCATATGCACGAAATCGCCGGCGGCGGCAAACCATGCCAAGGCCAGCCATAAAAGCAGCATCAATAGATTGGCCACCGGCCCCGCAAGCGCCACCAGCAAAACGCCGAGCCTTCCCCGGCGCAAAAGCCGGAAATCGACCGGCACCGGCTTGGCCCAGCCGAACACGAACGGTAATTGCGCCAACAGCATCAAACCCGGCACGATCACGGTGCCGACGGGATCGATGTGGCGCAAGGGATTGAGGCTCAAGCGGCCCATGACGCGCGCGGTCGGATCGCCGAGCCGGCTCGCCACCCAGCCATGCGCATATTCATGCACAATGATCGCCGGCAGGCACGGCACCAGCCAGATCAGGATTTGCAGGACAAGGTGGAGATGGGATGCTGTCATGGATACTCGCACATTATAACTTACCGCGAACTATTAGCTCCAAACCGGCAATCCCGACTCCGCGAAAATATTTTTCCGGTTGCGGAACGTCGTCTTGGTTAACATCACGCTTCATCATAAGCTGTTGCAGACATGGAAAAATTTCTATCGTCGCTGCGGCAAATCGCAAAAAAGCCATATTCCCCTACCCAAACCCGCTTTCATTGTGTATCGTCGCGCGATCCCCACAATGCGGAAGGCTAAGCAACGAAACTGATTTGTCGCGCGTATTTTTCGCCCGCCGGCGCGCGATCCTCGCGCCGCCGGGCCCGGTTAACGAACCGATGGAGTTTGCATGTTTTTTCGCTTTCTGGCACCGCTCGCCCTGATTTTATGCGTGGTCGCCTATTTGCTGTTGCCGTGGACCAACCAGCTGTTCCTGCACTGGTCGACCGGCGATCTCCAGATGCGCTCGAAGCTGATTTTCTCCTCGGTCGAGGACGATTTGCCGGAAGAACTCGGCAGTGGCCATGCCGGGCAATTGACCCGGCGTTTCACGCAATTGGCGCAGGACGAACGGCTGATCGGCATCGGCTATTGCGAGGCGGCCGGCGGCGCGCCCCTGTACCATAACAAAAATTTCCCGGCCGGCATCGATTGCCCCAACCCGGCCGACGTGGCGAAGCCGCAATTCGAGCAGAAAAGCATCAAGGGCGGGCCGGTGATGGTCGCCGCATTCCCGCTCGCCAGCGCCGAGACGGCCGGTGCGCCGCCCAAGCCCGGCTGCGTGATGATCGTGCATGACATGTCGTTTGCCATGCATCGCAGCGAGCAGACCCAGCGCTACATCCTGTGGTTCATGTTCGGCATCAGCTTTCTGGCCGCCCTCATCACCATCGTGGTCGCGCGCATCACCTTCAGCCGCTGGGTGGTCGGCCTGAAAGATTACGTGCGCACCGGAAAACGCGCGGCCAATTTGCCGCGCGCCGCCGTCGGCATCACCCGCGAGATCCAGCAGCGCATCCGCGAGATCGAGCGCGAGCAGCAACGCCCATTCCTGACCGGCCCGCAATGGTCGGCCTCGACCCTGTTCGAATTCGTGCGCGACCATTTGCCGTCGGAGCAATTAATCACGGTTTCCTATCGCCAGCCTTACGCGCACAGCAAGACCGCCGCCGGCATCGAATGGACTACGCCGCCGAGCGGCCTCGTCACCGCCATCGAACCGATCATGCGCGCTTGCCGCGGCACATGGGTCGCCGTCGCCGGCAGCGAGGCCGACCGCGACGTGGCC
>DATKSH010000047.1:0-2917 GCA_035531735.1 Alphaproteobacteria bacterium | reverse complement strand
CGCCGATGCCCTGACCGTCACGGTCGCTTCGCGCGCGCCGCTGCAAGCGCCGGATTTGTTCGTCGAGGACAATGCCAACGTCTTTTTCGGCGCGCCGCAGGTGACGATGGCGCCCGGCCGGCACAGCGCCAGCTTGCGGGTCGCGCCCGATGCCGCGCTGCCGCAGGGCGTAAGCCTCGTCTCGATGCCTTTGACCCTGACCATCGTCAATGGCGATCACGCGCTGGGGCAGAAGATCGTCGCGCCAATCGCGGCCCATGCCGCCGCGCCCATCGCGCCGGCGCGCGCAAAATTGCCGCTCGGCATTGCCGTCCTGTTGGCGTTGATCGGCGGCTTTATCCTGAACATGATGCCGTGCGTGTTGCCGGTTTTGTCGCTGAAAATCCTCGGCGTCATCAGCCACGGCGGCGGCGAGCAATGCATCGTCCGCCACAGCTTCCTCGTCACCGCGGCGGGCATCCTGTTTTCCTACCTGGTGCTGGCGGGCGCGACCATAGGCCTGCGCGAGCTGGGCCATGCGGTCGGCTGGGGCATGCAGTTCCAGCAACCGTTGTTCCTTCTGTTCCTCGTTTTGCTGTTGACCTTCTTTGCCGCCAATATGTGGGATTTGTTCGCAATCCGTTTGCCGCAATGGCTGGCCGACAATCTGGCCGGCCCTTATCATCCTAAATTGGCCGGCGATTTCGCGACCGGCGCGTTCGCCACGCTTCTCGCCACGCCCTGCACCGCGCCGTTTCTCGGCACCGCTATCGGCTTTGCCCTCGCGTCGGGCCCGCTTGATATTCTCGTGATTTTTGCGGCGCTCGGCTGCGGCATGGCGCTGCCTTACCTCGTCATCGCGCTCATGCCGCATTTCGCCACGTCGCTGCCGCACCCCGGCGCGTGGATGGTCTATGTGCGCCATGCGCTAGGCCTTGCCCTTGGCGCGACCGCCTTGTGGCTGATCTGGGTGTTGGCCGCGCAGATTTCCGCGCGCAGCGCTTTTGTCATCCTGGTGTGCATGGCGGCAATCTGGGGCTTGCTGGCTTTGCGCCGGCGACATCCCGAAAACTATCGGCTCGCTTTCGGCATTGTGGCTTTCATGCTTTTGGCGCTCGGCGTCACGCTTAGCGCCTCGCTGGCGGCCCATGCGCCGGCTGCCGTGATCGAAGGCGGCTGGCAACCGTTCGATGAAAGCGCCATCGCCGATGATGTCGCGCGCGGCCAGACCGTGTTTGTCGATGTGACGGCCGATTGGTGCCTGACCTGCAAGGCCAACGAGAAATTCGTCCTTGCGCGCGCCGACATCAGGCGTCGGCTTTTTCATGCCGGCGTCGTCCCGATGCAGGGCGACTGGACCAATCCGAACGCCAAAATCGCCGCTTTTTTGCGGGAATATGGGCGCTACGGCATCCCCTTCAACGCCGTGTTCGGCCCCGGCGCGCCGCAAGGCATCGTGCTGCCGGAATTGCTGACCTCCGACTCTGTGATAGAGGCGCTCGACAAAGCGGAAAAAGCGCCGCAGGGCTGAGCCTTGCCCCGCCGACGGCAAAGTTTTACAGTGGCGTGATCTGTTTCTCTCAGACTACGGAGGCCCGCATGACCATCAAGATCGGCGACAAAATCCCGTCCGTCACGCTGAAGCATTTGACCGCGAGCGGCATGCAGGATCAATCGACGGTGGAGGTATTCGCGAACAAAAAGGTGGTGATGTTCGCGGTGCCGGGCGCCTTCACGCCGACGTGTTCCGCCAAGCATCTGCCGGGCTTCGTGCAAAACCTCGCCAAATTCCGCGCGCAAGGCGTCGAGATTGCCTGCCTTGCCGTCAACGATCCGTTCGTGATGAAGGCATGGAGCGACGCGCACAAGGCCGAAGGTATCACCATGCTGGCCGACGGCAACGGCGCCTTCACGAAGGCTTTGGGACTTGAAATGGACGGCAGCGGTTATGGATTAGGAACCCGCAGCCAGCGTTTCGCGCTTTACGCCGAGAACGGCACGGTCAAGGCGCTTGAAATCGAAAAGCCCGGCGCGTTCGAGGTCTCCTCGGCCGAGGCGATGCTCAAACTCGCGGGCGAAAAGAAAGCGGCGGCCTGAACCGTTACGCCTTGACCAGATATTTCAGCATCGGCTTGAAGCTCAAACCCTGCACGAGGATCGCGAACAGTACGACGATATAGGTCATCGGCAGGATGATGGTTTTTTCCGGCACGTCGGGCAGCGACAGCGCCATGGCGATCGAAAGCCCGCCGCGCAAGCCGCCCCATGTCAACAAAGCCACCGTGCGCCATTCGAGCGCGGATTGTGAAAGCCCGGCCAGCCGCGCCGGCAAGCCGAAGCGCCTGAGGCCGGACGCGGTGAGGAAAGTGACCGGCTTCCAGCCCAGAATACGCCGCCCAAGGCTCATCAGCGCCAGCGGCAGGCTGATGCTGACCACGCGCCCCATCAGCACCGCGGCGACCGCGATGGCACCGAGAACAATGTCCGGCCCCGTCACGCTGATGACGATGATCTCGAGCCCGATCAGCATGAACAAAACCGCGTTGAGAATTTCGTCGAGCAGCTCCCAAAAACCGTCGAGCCGTTCGCGCGTGCTTTCCGACATGCCGAAGTTGCGGCCCTTGTTGCCGATCACGAGGCCGGCCGCCACCATGCAGATGGGCCCCGAAACGCCGAGCGCCTCGGCCAACGCATAGCCGCCGGTCGCAAGGGCCAGCGTCATGATGATCTCGACCCGGTAGGCGTCGATCGAGCGCAACAGGCGGTAAGTCGCCCAGCCGAGCGCAAGGCCCAGCGCCGCGCCACCCGCCGCCACGCGCACCAATTTGAGCCCAATGACGGCCCAGTCCAGTTGCGCGACATGGGTCGCGAGGCCGAGAACGGTGAGGAACATCACGACGCCGATGCCGTCGTTGAACAGGCTCTCGCCGCCGATCTT
>DATKSH010000046.1:0-2009 GCA_035531735.1 Alphaproteobacteria bacterium | reverse complement strand
TATCGACCATAACAATTTCAATCGGCTAGCACTTGCGGCAATTCCCTCTGGATCCCGGCTTTCGCCGGGATGACGCCGTTTGATCGTCAACCCAAAAATGGCGCGCAACGCAATGACGAAAGATCCCGCGACCGCGACGGTTTTTAGGAAATGGGACGGCATCGGCAGATAGGCGGATGCTATGCCGGCGATCAACGCCAACGGCGCGATGTAAGAGCCGAAGCCGTCTTCGATCAGGCCGAGCGCGAGGCGGCCGAGGAAAATCAGCGCGCAGGCGACACCGACATCGACTACATGCCATTCGACCGCGAGGCCGTTGAGGCCATCGACCGTGCGCGGCGCGGCCAGCGGCAAGGCCAGAAGCCCGGCGATCAGGGCGGTGATGAAGGCATCTTTGAGCCGGCGCATCCTAGACCTTCTCGATCTCCGGCTTGCCGAAAAAGCCGTTGGGGCGGATCATCAGGACCAGCATCAAAATGCCGAACACGGCGACGTCCTTATATTGTGCATCGACATAACCGGACCAAAAGCTTTCGATCAGGCCGATGGCAAGGCCGCCCAGCATCGCGCCCGGCAACGATCCGATGCCGCCAAGAACGGCAGCGGTGAAGGCCTTCATGCCCGCCAGAAAGCCCATGAAGAAATCGACCACGCCATAATAAAGCGTGACCATGAAGCCGGCGATGGCCGCCAGCGCCGCGCCGATGATGAAGGTGGTCGAAATGGTGCGATCGACATTGACGCCGACAAGCGCCGCCATCGTGGTGTCCTGCTCGCAAGCGCGCTGGGCGCGGCCGAGCGGCGTGCGCGCGATCAACAACGTGACCGCGACCATCAATATGGTGGTCAACACCATGATGCCGATTTGCAGGTAGGAGATCGACACGATGAAGGCGCTGCCGGCATGGGTGAGGTCGATGTCGCCCTGAAAAACCGGCGCCATGGTTTTCACCCGCGCGCCCTGCAACAGCATGACGTAGTTTTGCAAAAAGACCGACATGCCGATGGCGGAAATCAAGGGCGCAAGGCGCGAGGCGCTGCGCAACGGGCGATAGGCGAAGCGCTCGACCGTCCAGCCGTAAAGGCTGGTGACGAGGATGCTGAGGATCAGGACCACGATCAGCATGGCGGCGACGCCGGTCGCCCCGGCGAGGCCGAGGACGGTGAAGCTGATGACGGTGACGAAGGCGCCGATCATGTAAATCTCGCCATGGGCGAAATTGATCATGCCGATGATGCCATAGACCATCGTATAGCCGATGGCGATCAGGCCATAGACGGCGCCGAGCGTAAGGCCGTTGATCAATTGCTGAAGGAAATAATCCACCGTCCGCAACCCGGAATCGCGAAAACGAACGGGGATTTTATGGCTTTAATGCGTTGCCTTGGCAACCACAGTTTCGCCGGAATCGGCGATGATGCAGGAATGGCGGGCTGCTGCCTGGATGACCATATGGTTGACGCTGCCTTCGATTTGCGACGGCGTGTCGTAATAATAATCCGTGACCATGTCGCGATATTGGGCGCAGAAGACCGGCGAGGACATCAGCGCCATTTGCTGGCTCGCTTCGTTGCCGAGGCGCGTACGCAGGGTGTCGAGTTGCGGAATGCCACTGCCGCCGTCGTGGCGGCTATAATAACGGATCATGGTTTGCTCGGCATCGCGGATGGTATCGAGATTATCCTGCGTGAAGCCGGTATAGGCGTTGATGAGGTTTTCGCCGTCGGAACCGGTGCGGCAGGCAATCGCGATCACCATCAGTTCCGAATGCAGGCGCAGCACCTGCCGGGCATGCAATTCGGCCGGCGTGTAGCAGGCCGACGCGGCGCTAGCCGGCACGGCCAGGGCGACGGAAAAAACACCGAAGCACAGTGCGGTGAGAAAGGTTCTATTCATCAAGGACATTGTGGCAGATTCCGGTTAAAATGGCGTAAATCGCAACTGCGCCCGTCATTCCCATTCGATGGTGCCGGGCGGCTTGCTGGTGACGTCATAAACCACGCGATTG
>DATKSH010000045.1:0-7254 GCA_035531735.1 Alphaproteobacteria bacterium | reverse complement strand
TTCGCCCGCCGCGCCGTGCCCTTGCGCCTCGTCGATCCGCGCTTTTATCACATGGATACCTGCCTGTGCCCGCTCGCCGGCGGCTACCTGATGTATTACCCGCCGGCCTTCGAAGCCGAAAGCCGCGCCAAAATCGAATCCGAAATCGCGCCGGGCAAACGCATCGCGGTCGGCGACGAGGATGCGCTTGCCTTCGCCTGCAACGCGGTCGATCTGGAGGGCCATATCTTCCTCAACCAGGCAACGCCCGCCTTGCAGGAAAAACTGCGCGCGGCCGGCCTGACGCCGGTCATCACGCCGCTGTCGGAATTCCACAAGGCGGGCGGCACCGCCAAATGCCTGACCCTGAAACTGGTCGAGCCATGAACCGCACCACTTTTCGCATCATTTTCATCGCCCTCGCCATCATCGCCGTGCTGGCCATCGCGGCTTTCGTGCCGCACCTCGATGTGATCGTCTCCGGCTGGTTCTATAAGCCGGGCCACGGCTTCGCGCTCGGCCATGCATGGGTGTTCGAAGCGATCCATTACGCCGCTTTCGCGGGCGCGCGCGTGCTCGGCGCGGCCTTTGTGATTCTTTTTATCGCCGCCGCCGTCCGCCGCCGCCCGGTACTGGGGCTCAACGCCAAGGCGTGCCTTTTCCTGTTTCTCGCCCTCGTGATCGGCCCCGGCCTCGTCGCCAATGTCGCGCTCAAGGATCATTGGGGCCGCGCGCGCCCGCGTGACATCACCGCATTCGCCGGCGACCTGCAATTCACGCCGGCGCTCGTCCCAAGCGATCAATGCCCGCGCAACTGCTCCTTCGTCTGCGGCGATTGCGCGTTCGGCTTTTTCCTCACCGCCTTCGCCTATGTGGCGCCCGAAAAAAAGCGCCGCCGCTTCTTCTGGGCCGGCATGGCGGCGGGCGGCGGTTTCGCCCTCGCGCGCCTCGCGGACGGCGCACATTTCCTCAGCGACGCGCTCTACGCAGCTTTTTTCATGCTGCTGACCACCGCGCTTTTGCACATGGCGATGTACGGGCCCGGCGCAACCCGCCGCTGCTGGCGCGATTGGCTGTTTTTCCCGGCTAAGCCGGACAGATAATTGCGCGAAGTGGGCAAATTTTGCCGGCTGTCCTTAAGCCGCTTTTAAGCTAAAATAAGTACCATGGGAGAAGGCGGGAGGGCGCATTTAGAAGGGGCATATCATGCCTGATGGAAGCAGCCTTGGCATAACGCCGGCCTCCAGCGTAACCAACAGCCTGACGGTCGGCTACAGTTCCGTGTTCCCGTCGCTGGCGAGCGCGGTGCCGATCGGCGAGTTGTCGCAAAATTCGACCGAGCTCAACGCCATCGGCCAATTGTCGCAAAACATCCCGACCGATTACTACAAGCTCGATTTCGGCAGCGGCAGCGCCATCAAGATGGCGTTCGGCAATCTCAATAACACCGACAACGGCCAGAATCCGTTTGCGTCCGACCTGCGCGTGCAATTGCTGAACAGCTTGGGCTATGTGGTGGCCGACAGCCAGGGCGCCGACGGCCAGAAAACCGCCTTCGATCAACTGACCTCTTCCTCCGGCTATGCGTCCGCCAACGGCACCTATTACGTCAAAGTCAGTTACGCGCCGGGCACCACCATCAACCCGCAGGCCTATAATTTCCAGCTTTTTTCCGGCACCAGCTACGACACCAAGATCGTGACCACGGCCTTGACCCAGCCCTACGATCCCAATCTGTTCGTCAGCGCCGCCGACAGCCTCAACCCGTCCTCCAACCTCACGCTCTATACGCGCACCGCGACGCTCGACGCGCCGCAGCCGGGCGTGCCGCAAACGCCGACCTCGATCGGCACCCTCACCACCAACCAGAACGAACTCGACGTGGTGGCGCAGGCGACCCAGCAAGTGCAGCAGGACAATTACAATTTCACCGTCCAGCAAGGCGGCGCCATCAAGCTCAGCATGAAAAACACCACCAATACCGCCGGCCTCGACGTGCAACTGACGGACGCCAACGGCAACGTGCTGGCCGACAACAGCGGCACCCAGGCCCAGCAAAACGCCTATCAGGAACTGACTTCCGGCATGGGCCTCTCGGCCGCGGCCGGCCAATACCAGGTCAAGGTCGGTTTCGCCACCGGGCAACTGACGGGCGCGCCGCAAAGTTATAATTTCCAGCTCAACGAAGGCACCACCTACAACACAATCTATAAAACTTCGCTCGCCCAGCCCTCGACGACGGCGAATTTCAGCGCCGGGCAAAATCTCCCGGTCTATGCCAACTCGCAGGCGCAGCTCTATACGCGCAGCGACTTCAACACCATCGGCCAGACGGCGACCGGCGCCGTCAATATCGGCTGGCTCAAGGCCAATGCGACCAGCCTCGCGGTCTCAAGCGGCCTGACCCAGGCCGACAACGCCGATTATTTTTCCTTCACGCTCCAGCAGGGCAACGACCTCAAAATGTCGTTCCTCAACCAGACCAACGATTCGTCCATGCATGTGCAAATCCTGGACAGCACCGGCTATGCGGTGCTGGCCGACAATCAAGGTACCGCCCGGCAAAAAGCCGCCTTCACCCAATTGACCTCCGCCAACGGCCTCGCCGCCAAGCCCGGCAATTACATGGTCAAGGTCAGCTATCCGACCGGCGCCGATACCGGCAAAGCGCTCAATTACGGTTTCCAGCTTTATTCCGGCAATTCCTATAACAACCTCTATCAAACCACCACCGCGCCGGAATCGGTGCGGACCCTGCTTTTGACCGGCGGCTCGCTCGGCTACAGCCCGGCCTCGGCCGCCGCTTCCCTTCTCACCAACGCCACCAACATCCTCGACGTGACGGGGGTCAGCAGCAGCGCCGCCACGCCGCTCAGCATCTTCGGCAACAACCTGAGTCCCTTCAACACCAATTTGTTCGCCTGAGGCGTTTGCCGTTAAGCGAGAAACCGGCGGCATGCGCGATCGGTCCCCCTCCCGCTTGCGGGATCAAATCCGAAAGGATTTGATGCCCGAAGGGATTGGGTTAGGGGAGGGCTTCCTCAGTATTCCGGCCATCAGAATAGTTGCAAAGATTTATCCTCCCGCCCCGGCAATCATCTTCACCGCCACCGCCAACAGGAAAACCGCGAATAGCCGCCGCAATTTCAGGGCCGGCAAGCGATGCGCAAGTTTTGCCCCCTGCGGCGCCATCAGCATGGTGGCCGGTGCTAAAAGCGCGAAAGCCAGGACATTGACATACCCAACCGCGCCCGGCACGCCGCTGGCCGCGGCCGGCGTCAGGAGAAAAATCACCGTCGCCGGCACGCCGATCAGGCAGCCGACCGCGGCCGCCGTGCCGACCGCGCGATGAATCGGCACGCCGCTGAAGGACAGCGCCGGCACCGACAGCGATCCGCCGCCGATCCCGGCCACGGCCGAAATCAATCCGATCAAGGCCGGCGCCGCGCGGCGCACGATAAGCGGCGCGGGCCGCCGCTCGACCGCCGACACGGCGCGCGGCCGCACGAAAATCATCGTCAGCGCGACCACAAGGATGAAAACGCCGAAAACAAGCTGCAAATCCGCGCCCGGCAGGCGATCGGCGATCGCCGCCCCCAGCGCCGCGCCGATCGTCACCGAAGGCGCCCAGCGGCGCAAAATCCGCCCATCGACCGCGCCGTGCCGGGCATGCGCGCGCCATGAACACAGCGAGGTCGGGATAATGGTCATCAACGAGGTGCCGGCCGCCATATGCATGGCAACGTCGGCCGGCGCGCCGCCGGCGCGCAGCAGGGCGAACAGCACCGGCACCATGACGGTGCCCCCGCCGACGCCGAACAAGCCGGCGATCAACCCCGTCGCCGCCCCGGCCGCGACGGTCGCCGCCGCAAAACCGATCAATTCAAAGGAAGACATAGCGGCGGTTTATAGGATAAGAAAGCGGCCGAGACAAACGGTTGAACATTCGCATGCCCTCACCTTCCGCCATAGCGAAGCAATGGAAACTGCCGGCGCCGGTCATTGCTCTCGCCGTCAACCGGCGCGGCGATTTTATCGCCGCCGCGCTTGGCGACGGTTCCTTGCGCCTCTTGCCAGCGACCGAAGACGCCAAGGAGCCGAAGGACATGAAACTGCATGACGGCGTCTCGCTGTCGCTTGCGCCCGACGCCGACGATCACGCCTTTCTGTCCGGCGGCGACGATGGCAAAGTTTTCATCATCGATCCCCAGCTCGACGCGCCCACTCTCCTCGCCGAGCACAAAAATAAATGGATCGATCATGTCGCTGGCAGCACGGAGGGATTTCGCGCCTACGCCAGCGGCAAAAATCTCTATTTGCTCGATGACGAAGGCAACGAGAAACTCGGCCCCGCGTCATTGCCCAGCAGCGCCGGCGGCCTCGCTTTCAGCCCTAATGGAAAACGCTTGGCCGCCAGCCATTACGGCGGCGTCTCGCTGTTCTGGGCCAACGCCGAAAACGCCGCGCCGGTCAAATTGCCGTGGAAAGGTTCGCATCTCGGAATCATCTGGCATCCCGACGGCAAGGCCGTCATCACCGCCTTGCAGGAAAACGCACTGCATGGCTGGAACTTGCCTAATGACAAGGAAATGGACATGCAGGGCTATGCCGGCAAAATCCATTCGATGTCTTTCACCGCCAAGGGCAAATACCTTGCCACCGCCGGCGCGGAACAGGTCATCTGCTGGCCGTTTTTTGGTGGCGGCCCATGGGGCAAAACGCCGCTCACGCTCGGCGGCAGCGCGGGCCAGCTTGTCACCCGCGTGGCGCCACATCCGAAGGACGAAATGCTGGCGGCGGGCTACGATAACGGCATGATTTTCCTCGCCCCCTTCGACGGCCGCATGGAAATGATGATCCACCCACCGGTTGCCGCGAAGGGAGCGGCGGTTACGGGGCTTTGCTGGAACGCCGACGGCAGCGCCCTTTTCGCCGCTCTCGAAAACGGCTATCTCTTGCTGTTCACGGTCGAGAGCGTAAAGAAATCCGTCGCACACAGTTATTCGGTTTAAAGAAACGCTGGCGCGGCGGGGAATCCTCCCCCCTTGAGGGGGAGGATAGAAAATCTTGGCGAATTTCGCCGCGCAAGCGGGGAAATTCGTTTAGATTTTCTTGGTGAGGGGGTGTTTTTCGAATCTTCAAGCCCCCCTCTCCTGCGAAGCCGCAACGCCGATCCGAATAAAGCAAAGGCATGACGCATGACCGAGGTTCAGGACATTCTTACCAAGCTCGCCGGTTTCGACACCACCTCGTCGAAGACCAACCGCGCGCTGATCGATTTCGCCCGCGATTTCCTCGACGCCCACAAAATCCCAAGCGAGCCGATCGAAACCGGCGACAACGGCAAAGCCTGTTTGTGGGCGACCCTCGGCCCGGCCGAAACGGAAGGCGGATTGATCCTCGCCGGGCACACCGATACCGTGCCGGTCGAGGGGCAGGACTGGGCTTCCGATCCCTTCATCCTCGCCGAGCGCGACGGCAAGCTTTATGCCCGCGGCGCGGCCGACATGAAGGGCTTCATCGCCTGCGTCCTCGCCGTCGCCGCCCTGCATGCGCGCACGCCGCTCAAGAAGCCGGTCCACATCGCCCTCACGCATGACGAAGAAACCGATATGTCCGGCGCCGCGCGCCTGATCGAGCATCTCAAAAAGCGCGGCATCAAGCCCGGCTGGGCATGGATCGGCGAGCCCACGGGGTTGGCGGTGGTCGATACCCATAAGGGCGTCGCCGCCTTCAAGACCGACATCACCGGCATCGCCGGCCATTCCGGCCAGCCGGAGCGCGGCCTCAACGCCATCTCTTTGGGCGCGCGCTTCATCGACATCATCGAGCGCGTGGCCGAGGCGCGCAAAAAGAATCCCGTCGCCGGCTCGCGCTTCGCGCCGCCCGGCACCACCTTCAACCTCGGCACCATCCATGGCGGCACGGCCGAGAACATCATCGCCGAGCATTGTGAAATCCTGTGGCAGGTGCGCGCGCATCCCGGCGACGACCTCAACCAAACGCTGGGCGAAATCGACCGCATGGCCGGCGAGGAGATCGCGCCGCGCCTGCGCCCCTTCGCGCCGCGCGCGAAAATGAAAACCTGCACCTGCTTCGACATCCCGCCTTTGCTGGCGGACGAAGCCAATCCGGGCCGCGCGTCCCTCTTGCGCCTCACGGGGCGCGAGGGCGCCGAGGCGGTATCGTTCGCCACCGAAGGCGGCTTTTACCAAAAGCTCGGTTGCCCCGCCGTGATCTGCGGCCCCGGCCATATCGACCAGGCCCACAAGGCCAACGAATATGTCGAAAAATCCCAGCTCGCCGCCTGCAGCGACCTCCTCAACCGCGCGCTGGCCGAAATAACCGCCTAAGGTAGTGTCTCAGCTTGGCTAAAACTATCCTCTTGCGTCATGGCCGGGCTTGTCCCGGCCATCCACGTCTTGAAACAAGAAAAACGTGGGTGCCGGGCACAGGGACGGGCCTAGGGCCTGTTGTAAAACGAGACGCTCTAGCGCCCCCTTGCGAAGCCAACCCGAATTCCCCTATGCTCGCGCGCCCAATCTCGAGGGAGGACCAACGTGCCAGCCAGGGAATCGAAATCGGCGAAAACCGGCGCTCCGTCGGCGGCGGGAACCGTGCCGGCCAATTACAAGCCGGGCGAAAAAGAGCCTTATATGAACGCCACGATGCTGGCCTATTTCAAGCATCGCCTGCTGCGCTGGAAGGACGAGATCGTCAAGGAATCGGACGAGCTGCTGCACGAATTGCAGGACGAAGGCGGCATGCAGGAACCCGACATCGCCGACCGCGCCTCGGTCGAAACCGAAGTGGCTTTGGAACTCCGCGCCCGCGACCGCCAAAGGAAACTCATCAGCAAGATCGACGAGGCCCTTGAACGGATCGAACGCGGCGAATACGGCTATTGCGAGGAAACCGGCGAGCCGATCGGCATCAAGCGCCTCGAAGCGCGCCCGGTCGCGACCCTGACCGTCGAAGCGCAGGAACGCCACGAACGCATGGAACGCACCCAGCGCGATGACCGGGAATAATAAGGGGCTGGGGGTTAGGGGTTAGGAGTTAGGACATTGCGCTATACTGCAAACCACGAACACCGCATGAAATCAGCCCCTAGCTCCCAGCTCCTAGCCCCTTTTCTCCTTGCCCTTGCATTGACGTTCGCCGCCGTTCCCGCCCACGCCCAAAGCTCGGCGCCGGCCCTGTTCGACGTCCAGCAGGTGCTGGTTCAATATGTGCGCTTCGGCGACGCGCAGATCGCCGCAACCTGCGATTTAT
>DATKSH010000044.1:0-2599 GCA_035531735.1 Alphaproteobacteria bacterium | reverse complement strand
GACGTCAGGCTGCTGGACGCACAAAAGAGAGACAAGGACGATGCCGCGGCGCCGAAGCCGGAGATTCATTACGAAGCGCGCATGCCCTATGCCGACTTGCGTATGCGCTTCGGCCCGGATGCGCGCGTGGTGCTGATTTCCGTGTTCGGCAAGCGCGGCGTGATGCTGGGCGTACCGCCGTTCCTCGACGAGGCGCTGAAGCCGGCGCGCAAGGCGCTGGCCGACGCCGCGCGGGGCGGCGGCCCGCTCGACGACGCACTCAAGGCGCGGGCGCTGCACGACGCGCTGGCGCTCGAACTGGGCGGCAAGCGACAAGCGGCGGATTTGCGCCGCCTCTACCCGGTCGGCCTGACGGCGGATACGGCGGGCGAAATCATGCGCGAGATGCGGCTGGCGCTCGGCCGTTTTACCCGGCGCGAGCGCGCCATCGCCGCCGCCGGTGGCGGATTGATCGGCGCGGGGTTGCTGGCCGGCTGGTTCCTCACGCCCCTGCATGCGCGGGCGTTGCCGGGCCTGCCGTGGCAAGCGGCTTTGGCGGTCGATCTGTGCGCGTTCATATTGATACTGGGGCTGGCGCGCATAGGGCTCGGCGCCTCGGCGCAATTCGCCCTGCAACGGCGTTTTCCCAATCTCAGGATTTCCCTGCGGCGCTCGGTGGGTGTCATCGGCTATGCCATGCTGGGCTTCATTGCCGCAGCCGGCGCGGCTTCCATCTGGTTCGCGCCGCTACGGCCGTTATGGCTCGATTATCTTTTGCGTCTTATCGCCCAACGTTGAAGCAGGCATTTCGGGTGCGGACAGGCTTGGCCAAGTAGCCCCACGGCACGATGAAATTAAAAAAGCGGTTCAAGACGCTTGACAGGCTGCGGGATCATTTGATCTAATGCGCGCCTACGGGGTGATCCACCGTGACGGATCCGCGGGATTTGACAGGAGCAGCTTGCTGCCGCGTTACCAAAAGCTAAAGCGCCACGGTAGAAAGCCCCGCGCTTCGGCGCCTTAAGCTTCCGCACTGTGGTCCCTGGTGGGTGATCACGCCTTCGCAAGAAGGTTCAAAGTGCCGGAAGCTTTTTCGTATCCGCATTTTCCGTGATGGCCCGCGCCGGAAGCGATTCCGGCTCAAGGGCTTTGCCGCCCGCGCCTTGGGAAGCGGGGGGCATTTGAAGAAATACAGTGAAGGAGAACAAATATGGTTACCGTAGCTTTTGACGCCGCAAGACATGAGTCCGACGCAAAATACAGAGAAACGTACAGAAAATTTATTGCACACGTGACTCCGCTTAAGAAAATTAGCCCTGAACAGAGTGCACTCAATACACGTCTCGAAGCAGAGACGGCCACGAAGATTGTGGCCGGTATAAAAAGCACGCCACAGTTACGGCCGGTTCAAGTTGTTCTTTCTAACGGAACTACCGCTGGCGAAGTTTTTCAGAAAGTAATTCGAGAGGATGCTATATACGATGATCGTATAGTTCGTAGCATCTTGGACAAAGGCTTGGGTATCGCCCGTGTCGGCGCAAAGGGCGAGCTTTTTGTCTGGACGCCGCGACCGGAACGAGCCATCGGTGTTCTTCTCCACACGCACGGCGTTTCTAATGCGTTTTTAGCTAACACACTGTAGGTCTGGTCCATCTTAAGGACTCGCGGGATTTGATGGGCAGCTTGCTCCGCGTCACCAAAAGCTAAAGCGCTATGGGCGATCGCTCTCCCATAGGCCCTTCACCAAGCCTATGGGGGAGACGCTATGACATCCGCTACCGCATTGCTGAACCCTTCACGGATCGACTTCCCGTGGATCGAGCAGGTTCTCGAACGCTACGAAGCCGATCCGACCGTTTGGGACCGCGCTACCTTCCCGGTCAAGGCGCTTTTCCATTTGGCCGCCCATGCCTTCACGCACCGGCCGGCGGTCGTTCATTACATCAGCGACAACGGCAATTATGCCGACGCCGCGCGCGGCGAAATCGCCGTGCGGCTTGCCGATATACCCCTCGTCTTTCGTTCCATTTCCGGCAGCCCCGCCGTCCGCACCGAATATCACGATATTCCGGCGCAAGATACCAACGCGGCCGCTTTCGATCTCGCCCAGTTCGCGCGCGGCACCCTGCGGGGATTCGGCAATGTCTTTTTCGTCAATTGCGCGCCGCGCAAAAAGCAGCGTGGCGTCGAAAAGAGTAACGGCGGCGAAAGCGTTTATATCGGCATCCTGCCGAACGGTGCGATTGTCGCCGGCACCGGCGAGGATGTCTTCGTCCATTTCAGGGATTTGATCGAAGCCGGACAATTCAACGTTTATCGCGCCAATGTGGCGACCAACGGTACGCAATTCCGCTCGCGAGATTATTTTCCGTGGCTGGCGGCATTGGTCGGCCAATATATCGACCGGCCGGACGTCAACCGGAAATGGCGCAGCGGCCTAACGGTCGAGCAGCGCGATCAAATTCTGTTCGGCCTCGGTTTTGTCGATCGAGAAGTTCTCTTAAATCCAAAACATTTCGATATTCTTCCTTCCTTTACAATTATCCGCGCGGATACGCACGGCAACTTGAAGCTCGACCAGCGCCACGAAAAACTCGCCGTCGCTCTTGGGGATGATTCT
>DATKSH010000043.1:0-2616 GCA_035531735.1 Alphaproteobacteria bacterium | reverse complement strand
GTTGCCACATAAGGCGAGGATCGCGGCCTCGAAGAATCGAATGTCCGCCCGCTCAACGTATAGACATAGGAAAGGTTGTCGCCGAAAATCCTGGCGTAGGCGTTATCGAAGAATTTTTCGTCAAAACCGCCGCTGCCGCGCAGAACTTTGCGGTCAAGAACCCATGACAGCTTGACCACAGCGTTATGATGTCGCCGCAGATATTCCATATCGGTAAGCTGGGTCTTGAGATAATTGACCGCTTGCGCCGGTATGCCCAGTTCTTCGACACCGGAAGTTTGAGTTTGCAGCGCCTTGAAAGACGGCGTGTCGTGGAATTCGGAGGCGAGGATTACGGTATATTTGTCGCCGAGACCAAGTTTCGCCGCCACTTTCGCGCAAGCGGCCTTGATATTTTCCGCGAGAACCGCAATTTCCTGTGCATGTTCCGGCGTTTCGTGCTTTGCGTGATTATCGGCAATGAGATGGACGATGCTGCCAAGACCGAACGCGCGCCGGGCGCGTTCGGCGGCCAGCAGATAGCCCATGAAATCGAACGGCAATCCCTGCGTCAACTTTTTCCCGGCGACGAGTCCTGTGCCGAAAAATACGGAGGCGTCTTTCATGTCGGCGGACAGCAGCACCTTGTTAAAAATCGTCAATTCCGGAACGATCAGCGACGATTTTCCGAGTTCGTCCGAAATTGCGGCTACTTTTTCGTTCAATGCGTCGTTTTCCATATTCGTCTCCTCAAAAAATGCCCGGAAAAATGGGCGCAGTAGTCCTGTCTGCAACTTCGGCAGTTCAATTATTTCGCGTCGTGAATTCAGAAATCAGGGTTCTGGTTTATCGGGGTTCGCCCTCGGAACCTTCCCGCGGTCGCGCAAATGCGCCGCCAACTTGAATCCTTCCTGCGTCTTGAGATCGTTCTCGGCGTCGGCCAAGACCGAAACGTAATAGGAAGGATTGCCGGTTTTGGTGAAAAGCGCGCGCGCCGTCACCACCTCGTGCAAGGCTATGGTGTACACATCGTTCTGATCGCTTCTCGGCGCGTTCAGGGTTTCAAGCGCCTCATGAGGCGTCAAGGTGACGTCGATCAGGTTTCGCGCGCCGGTTATCTTGTAAAGGGCCTGATAGCTGACATTAGAGATATTCAACCCTTCCAGCGCGTCAAGCACTTCAAGATCGCGCCGATACCGTTCGAGCGCCGCGTTATAGCGGGCCGGTTGCGACGATTGCTCCTGCTTGAATTGTAGATAGGTAATGGACAATTCGCACCAGTCCCTTACTTCCTGCGTAGGATAGAAACGCTCGCCGGGCTCTACCGACACGCGGTCGGATTGGAATGCGAAATATTTTTTCCAATATTCGGCTTCAAACATAACGTCACCTTTTTCTGTTTGGGTTATTGTTCGGCTTATTTCGTTTCTTCAAGAATGGCTTCTATGTATTGCGTGGTTTCTTCGCTCAAACCCTCGCATTCAAGGGCGAGTTCAAGCGCCGCCCGCATCTTCTGGATCAAGCGCTGCGTCTTTTCGTAGGTATTGATGGTATTGGTGATGAAGCTGGCGATGTCCTCGGCGTCGATGGCGGCGACCGGCTGGATGGTGGCGATGGTTTCCCATGTGCCGGTAGCGTCCACATAGGCGTCGATCTCGGATTGTTCGCCGAAATTGGTGCAAGACCACGGCTTGGTCGCCAGAATGGATTTCTCGATAATCGGCTTCAGTTTTCTCGATGTTTTAGGCATAACGTTTCTCCATCTTGCAGCCCGGTAGGCTCTGGCCTTCCATCAACTTGAGTTCGACCGCCGCCAGCGAATGGGCCATGTGCCAAAACTCGGCGACTTCGTCCGGCGAGAAGCCTTCGACGTTTAAATCTTGCGGCAAGCAGCCGCCGTTCTTGCGGGTGAGATCGACAATGGCGGTCGCCATGCATCCCGCCGGGGCGAATTTCCTGTCCTCGTCCGTGGTGATAAGATCGGCGACAAGCACGGGTTTGTCCTCGTTGTCGTGGTTGCCAAGAATCGAGATCATGTGCCGGCCTCGTCGGCTTCGATTTCTTCCTCGATCAATTGCAACACGCGGTTGGCGATCATCTCGTCGCTGCCGGTGGCGTAGAAATGACGTTCCCGGCGGCGGGCCTGCCGCTGATGCAGCCGGTCGTAGAATTTGAGCAGGGTTGCGCGGTCGTCCGGCAGGCGGGCCGAGCCTTCGCCGGCCAGTTCGGCCTTATAGCGATCAATGGCGAGATCGAGCGCGGCGGGGTCGCCTTCATCGCCGATATTGGCATTGGCGGGCCCGAAGGCGTCGGGAATGGTGGCGAGACAAAAGGCCTCGATTAATTCGGCGAACCGCGATGCCTTTGTTCCATCGACATTTTCTGGAACGCCGGTCGCAAAGACGGTGGCGAAGCCGAGCGCACGGCAATAAAGGCGAAAATCGTTGGGGGTCATGGCTTGTCCTTTTCGGGCACGGCCAGCACCGCGCCACTAACGTGGGCATTCCGGCAGAGCTTGTTGCCGGACAGCGTTTGCAGGCTGAAATTGATAAGATTGACGAATTCGACGCCGCGCGCCGCGAAAGCCCGGATCAGTGCGGCGTTGGAAGCCCCATTTTGCTTGAATGTGCCGCACTC
>DATKSH010000042.1:0-3093 GCA_035531735.1 Alphaproteobacteria bacterium | reverse complement strand
ATATTGCTTGTAATCCTGAGCTTTTTGCATTTTGAATCATTTGCGCCATCAGGGCCGCGCATCCGTCTTGAGGGAGTGTGTTCCAGAACATGATTTCAAAGTTGGATGTAGAACCCGGTAACCCGAACCACCCGGTCTGAGTCCCAACTTCGATGGCCCCACCCCATGGATCCAGGGGACATGGATCCTGTCCTGCATCAGACGTATATGCCAAGCTACCACATGCCTGTTGTGACAATGTATTGGATGGAATTATTCCACTGGTAACTGCATAACCGGTAAGAACTTGGGTGCCACTTGGAAAACTGGGCTGGTTGCCATATGTCGCCCGAATTCCCTGCACGATGTCCATGATTTCCGTGTCGGCCTGCGCCACTTTATTGTTTGCATAAACTTTTGCTGCGGCCGCCCAAATCGCGCCGAGGATAATGCCGACGATGCCGAGAACGATAGCAACTTCGGTCAGCGTAAAGCCGCGTCGCCGATCATGCAGTTCTTTGCGGTCTCTCATTGCGACCCTCATTGCTGGCAAACTCCATGGATTATGGGCTTTAATCTATTCAATTATCGTCAAAATTTCGTTAATCTAAATCCACGTCTTGCTTGAGTTATAAGGGCTTAACTGCCTATACTTGCTGGTTCTTGATTCGCGGGAATGACGATATGCAAACAAAACGGGTTCGTAACGTTTTCTGGCTTGCCGTGTTGCTGCTCGCGGCAGGTTTGCCTGCCCATGCCGCGAATTCCTCGGTTCCCGAACGCATCCTCGGCAACCCCAAAGCGCCGGTGACGATCGACGAATATGCCTCCCTCACCTGCCCGCATTGCGCCGAATTCACCATCCAAACCCTGCCGAAGCTGGAAAAGCTTTATATCGATACCGGCAAGGTTAAATTTATCCTGCACGATTTCCCGCTCGACGGTGTGGCGCTGAAGGCCGCCGCGCTGGCGCGCTGCATGCCGGCCGACGAATTCTATCCTTTCATCGAGGTGCTTTATAAAAACCAGACGACTTGGGCCCTGGCCTCCGACCCCGACGCCATCATCAGCGAATATGCCCGCCTCGGCGGATTGTCGGGCGAGCGCACCAAGGAATGCCTTAACGACAAGAGCATGCAGGATGCCGTCGCTGCCGAGCGCGCCGCCGCGGAAAAGACATACAACATCAACTCGACGCCGACTTTTATCATCGACGGCGGCGCCGAAAAAGTTCTGGGCGCGCAGCCGGTCGAGGCTTTTGCCGCCGCCATCGACAAGGCATTGGCGAAACGGAAAGCAGAAGGCAGAAAACAGATGTCAGATGTCAAAAATCAAAAGTCGAACAAATGAGTTTAATCGCTGTTTTTCCAAATCTGACATCCGACATCTGACATCCGGTATCTGGACACTGATATGCAATTCACGCGCCTGCGCCTTCATGGCTTCAAATCCTTCGTCGAGCCGACGGATCTCGAAATCCCGCCGGGCCTGACTGGTATCGTCGGCCCCAACGGCTGCGGCAAGTCCAATCTGGTGGAGGCCTTGCGCTGGGTGATGGGTGAAAACTCTCCCCGCCGCATGCGCGGATCCGAGATGGACGACGTTATTTTTGCCGGCACCGCCACGCGCCCCTCGCGCAACTTCGCCGAAGTGACCCTCGAACTTGACAATGCCGGCCGCGGCGCCACCGCCGAATTCAACGACGCCGACGAAGTGCAGGTCATGCGCCAGATCGAGCGCGGCAGCGGTTCCGATTACCGCATCAACGGCCGCCCGGTGCGCCAGCGCGACGTGCAATTGCTATTCGCCGACCAGGCGACGGGCGCGCATTCGACCAGCCTGGTCGGGCAGGGCCAGATCGACGCCCTGATCCGCGCCAAGCCGCAGGATCGCCGCGCGATTCTCGAAGAGGCTTCCGGCACCGCCGGCTTGCAGGCGCGCCGGCACGAGGCGGAACTGAAACTCAAGGCCGCCGAGCAGAATATCCAGCGCGTGGACGACGTGCTGAAGGCATATGACACGCAGCTTCGCAACCTGAAGCAGCAAGTGCGGCAAGCCTCGCGCTATAAAAACCTCGCCGATCATATCCGCCGCGCCGAAGCCGCGCTTCTGCATCTGCGCTGGGTCGAGGCGCAAGGTAACGAGGAGCGCCTTAAGGAAGGTTTGGCCGAAACCGAACGGCGCGCCAATGAATTGCTGGCGACCGTCACCAAGGGCAACACCGCGCGCGCCGAAATCGCCGCCGAATTGCCGGGCCTGCGCCAAGCCGAAGCGGCGGCGGCGGCCATCGTTCAGAAACTGACCCTCGCGCGCGAGCAGATCGACAACGAACTTAAGCGCGTCGATGAGGAAAAAGCCGCGCAGGAACACCGCCTCGCCGAAGCCGCCGCCGACCGCGCGCGCGAGGAAACGCACCGCAAGGATGCCGACGCGGCCATCGAAAAACTCGGCGGCGAGCAGCAGGAGATCGCGCGCACCGCCATCGACATCGCCGCGCAGTTGCCGCAAGCCTCGCAAGCTTTGGCGGCGATCACCGCCGAAGTCGAAAATCTCGACGCCGCCTTGGCGCAATTGGTCGAAGCCGCCGCCCGCGACGAGGCGCGCCGCCAATCGCTGGCGCAGGAAATCGAAAACCTCGCCGCCCGCCAAGCCGAGCTTGCCCGCCGGCGCGAACAAATGGACGCACGCCGCACGAAACTGGCGGCCGAAGCGGCCGGCCGGCCCGATACCTCCATCGCCGCCGCCATGCTCGATGCGTCCGAAAAGGAACTGGCGCGCCGCCAGCAAGAGGCGCGAAGCGCCGAAGACGCCTATCGGGCCGCCGAAACCGTGCAAAGCGAAGCGCGCCGCGCCGCGCAAGACGCCGACGCGCGCATCACACACCTCAGGGCCGAAGATCAAGCGTTGGCCGCGCTTTTGCGCCATCAGGACGATGAATCGCAGCAGGTCATCGACCTGATTACCGTCGCGCCGGGGCTTGAAAAGGCTTTGGCGATAGCTTTGGGCGAGGCGCTGACCGCCGCGCTCGACGCCAAGGCCGCCATGCACTGGCGCGCGCTGCCGCCGCTGGGAAACAGCGCCCTGCCCGCCGGTGTCATGCCGCTGGCGCCGCAT
>DATKSH010000041.1:0-12046 GCA_035531735.1 Alphaproteobacteria bacterium | reverse complement strand
GCCGTTGCTGCTGGCAAAATCGGAAATCCAAACGGCGGCCATCGCCCGGCTCGACGCGCAAGTTCAGGTACTGAAAGCCAAGGCCGCGCTCGAATACGCGCTGGAACAGCCGCTGTTCGGCGGCACGGTCAATAGCGATCTCGCAACTTCTAATCCGCGTGGAAAACCATGAAGCGGCTGACATGGTTCGCGGTCTTTTGCTTGATCTGCGGCCTGCTCGTATGGGGCGTCGTGCAGGGCCGGCAGGAAATCCGCGCAGATGCCGAAGCCGACCAGCCCGTCGAAGCGCCGCTGCGCGCGAAAGACGGCGTGGTCACGCTCGACGCGCAAAGCCGGAAAGCGGCGGGCATAGAAGCCACGGCCATCGAGAACAGGCAAATACCGGCCTCGGCCATCGTCTGGTGGCAGGGCAAGTCTTATGTCTATGTCCAGAAAAGCGCTGGCGTTTACGTGCTCACCGCGATCAATCCGAATGAAAAGACTTCCCTAACGCAGCCGGTCGTCACGACCGGCGCGCAACTGCTGCTGTCCGAAGAATTACGGGCCGGCATCCAGATCGAGGATTAATGCTCAAGCGCATCGTTCAGTTTTCGCTTTACTATCGCGGTGTAGTGTTGGCTCTCGCGCTGGCGGTGCTGGCTTATGGTTCTTACAGTCTTAGCCAAGCCAAGTACGACGTGTTTCCCGAATTTGCGCCGCCGCAGGCCGTCATCCAGACCGAAGCGCCGGGACTGTCGCCGGAGCAGGTGGAAGCGCTGGTGACAAGGCCGATTGAAACGGCGGTCAACGGCGCGTCTGGCATCACGGCCTTGCGTTCCTCCTCGATACAGGGGCTTTCGGTTATTCGCATAACCTTCGCCATCGACAGCGACATATACCGCGACCGGCAGATCGTCGCCGAGCGCCTCTCGACATTGGCCGGAGAACTGCCGCAAGGAGTAGGCACACCGATATTAACGCCGCTGACATCCTCGCTCAGCGTCATGTTCGGCATCGGGCTTACATCCGACCGGCTGACGCCGATGCAGTTGCGCACCCAAGCCGATTGGGTCGTCAAGCAACGATTGCTGGCGGTGCCGGGCGTGGCGAAAGCCGCCGTTTTCGGCGGCGACGTGCGCCAGCTTCAAATTCAAATCCGTCCCGACAAATTGCGTTATTACAATCTTTCCTTCGAGGACGTGGCATCCGTCGCCCGCAAGGCAACCGGGATCGAGGGAACCGGGTTTATCGACACGCCCAACCAGCGCATCGTCCTGCAAACCGAGGCGCAAGCCGTGACACCGGCACAACTGGCCGCGACGCCCATCGTGCGCGGCAGCGGTGAGGGCGTCAGCCTCAATATCAAATTGGGCGACGTGGCCAAGGTCGCATGGGTGGGCGCGCCCAAAATCGGCGATGCCTCGGTCATGGGCAGGAGCGGCGTTGTCATGCTGGTATCCTCGCAATACCGCGCCAATACCCTCGAAGTTGACCGCAAGATCGCGGCGGCGCTGGCCGAATTGAAACCGGCCTTGCAGGAAGAAGGTATCAAGCTCGACGAAAACATTTTCCGCCCGGCCAATTTCATCCGCACCGCCATCGGCAATGTCCGGCAGGCTTTGTTGCTGGGCGCGCTGTTCGTCGTGATCGTGTTGTTCCTGTTTCTCAACAACACCCGCACGGCGCTGATTTCCGCCACCGCCATTCCGCTTTCGCTCATCACCGCCGCCGCCGTATTGGGGCATTTTGGCCTAAGCCTCAACACCATGACGCTGGGCGGGCTTGCCATCGCCATCGGCGAAGTGGTCGATGACGCGGTGATCGACGTCGAGAATATTCATCGCCGCTTGTGTGAGAACCGCGCCTTAGGCCATCCGAAATCCCGTTTCCGCACGATTTTGGATGCCTCCATCGAGGTGCGCAGTGCCGTCGTATTCGCCACCTTTGCCGTGGTGGTGGTGTTCATGCCGATTGTGACCATGGGCGGCTTGGCCGGGCGTCTCTTCGCGCCACTGGGGCTGGCCTATGTCACCGCCATCCTCGCCTCGCTTCTGGTGGCCCTCACCGTGACCCCGGCCCTGTGCATGGTGTTCATTCATATAAGCCGCGAACGCGGGGAATCGGTCTTTATCCAATGGCTTAAAAAGTTTTATCGCCGGCGCCTTGCGGAAATCGAACGCGCGCCGCGCTCCCTCATCCTCGCCGCCATCCTATTGACGCTGGCCAGCCTCGCCTCGCTGCCTTTCATGACCGGCGAGTTTATCCCCGAACTGCACGAAGGACATTACATCGTGCATATGGTGGCGATTCCTGGCACCTCGCTCGCGGAATCGATGCACCTCGGCAAACGGGTGAGCGAAAGATTGCTGGCGCTTCCCTTCGTGCGCTCGGTCACACAGGAAGCGGGCCGCGCCGAGGAAGGCGACGACACGACGGGTGTGCAGGAAAGCGAATTTCATGTCGATTTGAAGCCGCTGACCGGCGAGGCGGCGGACCGCGCGCCGCTTGAGATCAAAAAGGCACTGCGGGTGTTCCCCGGCGCCAGTTTCGCCGTCAACACTTTTCTCACCGAGCGGGTGGAAGAAACCCTGTCCGGCTATACGGCGGGCGTGGTACTGAATATCTACGGCAACAATCTCGACGCGCTCGACAAGGCCGCCGATCAAATTTTGCCGATCATCCGTTCCCTGAAGGGGGCCGATGACGTGCAACTGCAATCCCCGCCCGGCACGCCGCAATTCTTGATCCATCTGCGCGCAAAAGACCTTCAATATTGGGGATTCGATGCGCTGGATGTTCTTGGTGCCATACGCGCGGCCTATCAGGGCGATACCGTCGCACAAATCTATAAGGGCAATCAGGTATTCGATGTCACGGTCATCCTGCCACCCTCCATCCGCCACGATGTCGAGCAGTTAGGCGATTTACCGTTACGCAGCCCGTCCGGCTCCTATGTCAAACTTTCGCAACTGGCGGATATTCAGCCAACATCGGGCCGCTACGTTATTCTGCATGACGGCGCGCAGCGGGTGCAGACCATCACGTTCGATGTTGACGACGTAGATCAAGGCACCTTTATCAAGGAGGCGCAAAAGCGCATCGACCAAGACGTGAAGCTGCCGAAAGGCACCTATATCGCCCTTGACAGCACGTCCGAAGCGCAGGCGCGAGCGCGCAACGATCTCATACTCAAGAGCCTGATCGCCGCCTGCGTCATCATCGGCCTGCTTGCCATCGTCATGGATAATCGCCGCAATGTGCTGCTGATCCTCGTGAATCTGCCGTTCGCACTGGTCGGCGGCGTGCTGGCCGTATGGATGACCGGCGGAGTGCTGGCGCTCGGCGCGATGGTGGGATTCGTCACCCTGTTCGGGATTACCCTTAGAAACGCGATCATGATGATCTCGCATTACGAGCATCTTGTTACCATCGAGGGCGAGCCGTGGAATTCGGAAACCGCCTTGCGCGGGGCCTCTGAAAGATTATTGCCAATCCTTATGACCGCGACCGTAACCGCGCTCGGCCTCTTGCCGCTCGCTCTCGGCGCGGGCGATCCGGGCCGCGAAGTCGAAGGCCCGATGGCGATTGTCATTCTCGGCGGGCTTGTCACCTCCACCACGCTCAACTTGCTGGTGATACCCGCGCTCGCACTGCGTTACGGGCAGTTTGGCGAGCAGTCAGAGCAACCGGACGATGCCTGATTATGAGAAATTTCGGAAAAGCGAACCTAAGAGAGCTTCTTTTCCGCGTTAGCGTTTCGCTGAAAGGGCTGGATGCCGTTCTCGAAATCATCGGCAGTACGTTGCTTTGGGTTTTCGGCCCCGTCTCGATTGTGAACACAGTCGCTTTCTTGACCCAAGACGAACTGCGTGAAGACTCCCACGACCTGATCGCCAACTTTGCCGTTAAGGTTGCAACGCATCTGTCGCTCGGCACCGAGCATTTTGTGGCGTTCTATCTGCTTTGTGACGGCCTCATTAAAATCCTGCTGGTGGTGGCTCTGCTCCGCAACAAGCTGTGGGCCTACCCGGCGGCCATGATCGTTTTCAGCCTGTTTATCGCGTACCAACTTTATCGCTTCACTTTTACCCACGGCATGGGGCTTCTCATCCTTAGCGGATTCGACTTTTTTCTCATCGGTCTTATCGGGCTTGAATACCAAGCCCTGAAGCGTCGGAGGCTTTTGCCCTAGCTAATCAACAGACATTGGTATTGATACAATGACAGTGACCAAAAAACATGCTATCGCCTTTGAAACGGTTATCGAACCGCCGTGGCGTTGAATTATAGGGGTAGCTTTAGGGGTAAAAAATAGTTAACGAATTTATTTTATCGTTTAATCACAGCACAATATTTAAAACGTTAAATCCCTCCCGCCGTTAGCGAGCGGCGCGTAGCGTCGCGGGCTTACAAAAATAGTGCCCCCGCGAAGGCGGGGGCCCAGAGACAAAGACCCCGCAAAAGCAGGGGCCCGGTTTTCCCGTACCGGCACGATTCCCCACCCGCCGCGATCGCGCCCACTAAGGCAAATGTGACATTTTTTAATATATTGATATTCAATAATAAACAATGATACGATACCGTTGCGTTTTGTTTTTTCGGGGGTACAATGGCGGCGTTGGTGAGAAAGAACACGCAGTCATTTTCCACCCGCACAACCCGGACACCAGACAGGAGGTCCATCATGACAAAACTCAAAACCACTATCCTTGGCGTCACAGCCGCCCTTGCCATCGCGGCGGCGCCGATGTCCCCTGCCCTCGCGCGGGGCTGGGATCATCATGGCGGCTGGGGCCGTGGCGGCCACGGCGATTGGGGTCATCATGGCGACTGGGATCACCATGACCATGATTACGGCCCCGGCCTGATCGGCGGATTGGTCGGCGCGACCGCCGCCTTGGTGACGGTGCCGTTCGCGCTCGCCGCCGATCTCGCCGGGCCGCCGGCCCCGGTTTACGCCGCGCCCGCGCCGGTCTATGCCTATCCGACGGCTTATCCGGCCTATGCTTATCCGCGCCGGCGAGTCGTCGTTTATAATTACCCGCCGCCGGCTTATCCCGCGCCGGCCTATTACTATGGGTACTAATTGGTAAAGCACGCTGGAAAAACGGGCCGCCCGCGCCGCGGCGGGCGGCCCTCGCTTGACGAGGCCGCGCAGATACGCGAACGCATCCTGGCATCCGCGACCGGGCTTTTTTTCGCCGCAGGCTATGGCGCGGTCAGCATCGAGGCGGTGGCAAAGCATGTGCGCATGTCGAAGCGCACCTTCTATCACCGCTTCCGCGACAAGCAGGAATTGTTCAAGGCGGTGGTGCACCGGGTGATCGAGCATCTCAAGCCGCCGGGCCCCTTGCCAACGCTGGCGACCGGCGATCCGGGAAAAACCCTCAATGGGTTGGCGCGCATGATCTTGCAGGCATCCTTGAAGCCGGAAGCCGTGGCTTTGCAGCGCCTGATCCTCGCCGAAGCCGCGCGCTTCCCGGAACTGGCCGCCGCCGTCAACGAAGTCGGCGCACGCCAGCAAGCCATCACCATGATCGCGGATTACCTGACGCGGGAAACCGGGGCCGGCAATCTCACGGTCAAAAACCCTGCCTTCGCCGCCGAGCAATTCCTCCATCTCATCATCGCCGCGCCGCAGCGCCGCGCCTTCGGCCTCGGCGCGCCGATGGGCCAGCGCGAGCTGGATGCATGGGCGCGGGATGCTGTCGGGTTGTTTCTGGATGGGTGCCGAAAATAAACCAGCTCATCATCTTTTTGCTGAGAAGACCGCCAAAAGAGGCTAAGGTGATTTTTAGTCTCTCTGTTTTCCTGCCGGATCATGCCCTCCGTTTCCCAATTGATCGTCGATCTCGCCGCCGTCGAAGCGAATTACCGCGAATTGCAAAAGCGCGCCGCGCCGGCCGAAGTGGGTGCGGCTTTAAAAGCCAACGCCTATGGCCTTGGCGCTGCCGCCATCGGCAAGGCGCTTCATCAATTCGGCTGCCGCACTTTTTTCGTCGCCCATTTCGAGGAGGCTTTGCGTTTGCGCGCGGCGCTGCCGGAGGCGGCGGCGATTGCCGTGCTGCATGGGCTTGCCGAACTCGAATTCGCCGAGGCGCTGGCTTACGACATCACGCCGGTTCTGAATTCGATCGGCGCGATCGAGGATTGGGCGGCATTCGCCCGCGCGCAAAACCAAAACCTGCCGGCCTTCGTCCATCTCGACACCGGGCTCAACCGGCTCGGCCTGCCGGCGGACGAGCAGAAAAAGCTGGCCGACGACCCCGATATTCTGAAGCCGCTTTTGCTCAAGGGATGGATGAGCCATCTGGCCTGCGCCGACGAATTCGAGAATCCCATGACCATCGAGCAGCGCGACCGCTTCACGGCCGCGCTCGCCGCCTTGCCGCCGGCGCCGGCCAGCCTTAGCAATTCGCCGGGCATTTTCTGGGGCAGGGATTTCGTGTTCGACCTAGCGCGGCCGGGGCGCGCGCTTTACGGCATCAACCCGACCCCGCACGCGCCCAATCCGATGCGTCAAACGGTCGAATTGCGCGCGCCGATCCTGCAAATCCATGACGTTGACAGGGGCATGGCCGTTGGATACGGTGCCAGCCATCGCGTCGCCCGCAAGGGCCGGATCGCGACCCTTGCTCTCGGTTATGCCGACGGTTACAAGCGTTCACTCGGAAACCGGGGGCAGGTGAAAATCGCCGGTTTCCTTGCCCCCGTCGTCGGACGCATTTCCATGGACCTTGTCACCGTCGATGTCAGCGCCCTGCCCCCGGACGCCGTGCATGCCGGCACGATGGCGACGGTCATCGGCCCGCATCGCTCGGTCGACGACGTGGCGCTGGAAGCCGGCACCATCGGGCACGATCTTCTGGCCGGCTTCGGTACGCGCCTCGAACGTATTTACCTGCGCGCCGAATCCGGCATCAAAACGGACGTTGCATGATCAATCCCTTCGCCCTTATCGGCCGCGCCACACTGCAGTTCTTCGAAACCGTCGGGCGTTTTACCGAATTCATGGCCAACGCGGTCAGCCATGTCGTGCGCCCGCCGTTTTACTATCGCCAGGTTTTAAAACAGATGGTCGACATCGGTTATTATTCGCTGCCGGTGGTGGGCTTGACCGCGCTTTTTACCGGCATGGTTTTGGCGCTCCAAAGCAACGCCGGCTTTTCGCGTTTCGAGGCCGAAAGCGCCATTCCGACCGTGGTCGCGCTGTCCGTCACCCGCGAATTGGGCCCGGTTTTGGCGGGGCTGATGGTGGCGGGGCGCATCGGCGCGGCGATGGCGGCCGAGCTTGGCACCATGCGGGTGACGGAACAAATCGACGCCCTCACCACCCTTTCGACCAATCCGCACAAATATTTGATCGTGCCGCGCCTTGTGGCCGCGACCATCGCCTTGCCGCTCCTGGTTTTGGTCGCCGACATCATCGGCATATTCGGCGGCTTCCTGGTTAGCGTTTATCGCCTCCACTTCAACGCCGCCAATTATATCTCCGATACATGGCAATATCTCGAATTCCGCGACGTCAGTTCGGGGCTGTGGAAGGCCGGCGTCTTCGGCTTCATCGTCGCCTTGATGGGCTGCTATCACGGATTTAACTCCAAGGGCGGCGCCCAAGGCGTCGGCGTCGCCACCACCAACGCCGTGGTATCGGCCTCGATCCTGATCCTCATCACCGATTACCTGATGACGGGTATCTTCTTCGCCGGAAAATAACAACATGGCCGAGATCCCGAAAATCAAACTGACCGGCGTCAAGAAATCGTTCGGCCCCAAGCATGTGCTGCGCGGCGTTGACCTTTCCGTCGGCAAGGCCGAATCGGTGGTGGTGATCGGCGGTTCCGGCACCGGCAAATCGGTGATGCTGAAATGCATCCTCGGCATCCTGCGGCCCGAAGCCGGCTCGATCCAGGTGGACGGCGCGGAAACCACGCGGCTCGGCGGCCGCACGCGCGACACGCACCTCAACAAATTCGGCATGCTGTTTCAGGGCTCGGCCCTGTTCGACAGCATTCCGGTGTGGGCCAACGTCGCCTTCAAGCTGATGCGAGCCCAGCACATGCCGCGCAAGGAAGCCAAGGATCGCGCGCTGGCGACGCTATCCTCGGTCGGCCTCACCCCGGATGTCGGGGAGCTTTTCCCGGCCGAACTATCGGGCGGCATGCAAAAACGCGTGGCGCTGGCCCGCGCCATCGCCGCGCGCCCCGAAATTATTTTCTTCGACGAGCCGACCACGGGGCTCGACCCCATCATGTCCGACGTGATCAACGAATTGATTGTCAAATGCGTGCATGAATTGGGCGCTACCACCCTTTCGATCACCCACGACATGGCCAGCGCGCGCAAGATCGCGGATCGTATCGCCATGCTGCATGAAGGCCGCATCATCTGGCACGGCCCCAAGCAGGACATCGACCATTCCGGCAACCCTTACGTCGATCAGTTTATCCATGGCCGCGCCGACGGCCCGATCAAGATGCAAGTGAGGAGGCTATAGTCCGCAACGTTTCGATTGCCTCGTCGAGATTCTTTATGATCTTCGCATTTTCTGCGACATCCGTACCGGCCGGCATCAAATAAAGACATGTCCCAATCCCCCCCGCCTTTGCCGCCTCCATATCACTGGCCTTGTCGCCCAAAAAAGCCGAGCGGGCGGGGTCGAGTCGCAAGCGCTGCACCGCCTCCAGCACCATGCCGGGGTTGGGCTTGCGCCAGAAGCTTTGGCGCGTATAGGCGGCGACGGTGCCTTCGGGATGCTCGAAGGAGGCCAGCGTAAGATCGATAGAAATGCCCTCGCCTGCCAGTTGTCCCAGCATCCATGCGGTCAGCGATTCGTAATCGCTTTCGCGGTAAAGCCCGCGCGCGACGCCGGATTGGTTGGTAAGGATGGCAAGGCGAAAGCCATGATCCCGCGCCGCGCGCAGGAACGGAAACACGCCCGGCATAAAGGCGAACTGCTCGCGCGCGACGACATAGCCGCGATCCGCATTAATCACGCCGTCGCGGTCGAGCAGCAAGCCGCGCCGCTTTTTTAGCCCCTGTTCCATTTTCGCGCCAGACGTTATAGTGGCAAGGCTTATGTAAGCACGTCCGCCCACCGCCGGCCAAAAGGTTTTTGCCATGACGCAGCGCCTCGTCCTTTTCCTGTTCGTCTTCATGCTCGGAGTATCCGCCATGCCTGCCGCCGCCCAGATTCAAAACCCTGTGCTCGATCCCGACAACACGCTTTACATGGACTTGCCGTCCGGGCGCGTGGTGATCCAGTTGCGCCCCGATCTGGCGCCCGTCACCGTCGCGCGCATCAAGCAATTGGTGCGCGAGGGATTTTATGACGGGCTCACCTTCCATCGCGTGATCCCTGGCTTCATGGCGCAAACCGGCGACCCGACCGGTACCGGCAGCGGCGGTTCCGGCCATCAACTGAAGGCCGAATTTTCCGACGCACCGTTCGTGCGCGGCACCGTCGGCATGGCGCGCGCCTCCGATCCCAATTCGGCCGATAGCCAGTTCTTCATTTGCTTTGCCCCGTCACCCTTCCTCGACGGCAAATACACGGTGTTCGGGCAGGTGGTGCAGGGCATGCAGTATGTCGATGAAATCAAAAAAGGCTCGCAGCTCGACAACGGCCATGTCGACGACCCGACCAAGATCGTCAAAATGGAAGTGGCGGCGGACGTCAAGAACGGGAAATGACCAAGCCCGTCCATGTGATCGGCGGCGGATTGGCCGGCAGCGAGGCGGCATGGCAATTGGCGCAAGCGGGTGTGCCGGTGGTGCTTCACGAAATGCGCCCCGCGCGCGCGACCGAGGCGCATAAAACCGGCGATTTTGCCGAGCTGGTTTGTTCCAATTCGTTTCGCTCGGACGACAGCGATTACAACGCGGTTGGCCTTTTGCATGCCGAGATGCGGCGCATGGGATCGCTTATCATGGTCGCCGCCGACGCGCATCAAGTGCCGGCCGGCGGAGCACTGGCGGTGGATCGCGACGGTTTCGCCGAAGCGGTGACCAAGGCGATTGCCGCACAACCATTGATTACCGTCAAGCGCGAGGAAATCGCGGCGGTGCCGGAGGATTTGGATTCGGTCATCATCGCTACCGGCCCTTTGACCGCGACACCTTTGGCGGAATCGATCCGTGCGCTGACGGGGCAAGACGCGCTCGCCTTCTTCGATGCTATCGCACCCATCGTCCATCGCGACAGCATCGATATGTCGAAGGCATGGATGCAATCGCGCTACGACAAGCCGGGGCCCGGCGGCAGCGGCGCGGATTACATCAATTGCGCAATGGACAAGGCGCAATATGAGCATTTCATCGCCGAGCTTCTCGCCGCGCCGGTCACCGATTTCAAGGAGTGGGAGCAGGACACGCCCTATTTCGAAGGCTGCCTGCCGATCGAAGTGATGGCCGCGCGCGGCATCGATACGCTGCGCTATGGCCCGATGAAGCCGGTCGGCTTGACCGATCCGCACACGGGCTTCAGGCCCTATGCGGTGATGCAGTTGCGGCAGGACAACGCGCTCGGCACGCTCTACAATATGGTCGGTTTCCAGACAAAATTGAAATATGCCGAGCAGGCGCGCGTTCTGCGCCTGATCCCCGGCTTGGAAAACGCCGAATTCGCTCGTTTGGGCGGCTTGCACCGCAACACATTCATTAACAGTCCAATTTTGTTGGACGGGCAGTTGCGCTTGAAGGCACGACCGTCCATTCGCTTCGCCGGCCAGATCACCGGCGTCGAAGGCTATATCGAATCGGCAGCGATTGGGTTGCTGGCGGGATTGTTCGCGGCGGCGGAACAACAGGGACGGTATCCTCTCCCTCAAGGGGAGAGGAACATCGCACCGCCGCGCACCACCGCGCTCGGCGCCCTGCTCGCGCATATCACCGGCGAGGCCAGCGCCGAAACTTTTCAGCCGATGAACGTCAATTTCGGATTGTTCCCGGAGATTACCGAAGGCCGCGGCGGACGGGAACGGAAGCTGGCTTATACGCAGCGAGCAAAAAAAGATTTGGAAAATTGGCTGCACAACCGCAAACAGCCGGATGTCGCTGCGTAATCAAGCCCCCTCCCCCAACACATCCTTCACCTTCGAGGCAAGCTGTTTCAGCGTGAAGGGCTTGGCAAGGAAATAGATGGTCTCGCCGGAGGTGAATTGCTCGCGCAACCGGTCCTCGGTGTAGCCGGAAACGAAAATCACCTTCATGTTCGGCCAGCGCTCGCGGATATGCTTGTAAAGCGTCGGACCGTCCATTTGCGGCATCACGACATCGGTGACGGTGAGATCGACTTTGTCGCCGCCTTCTTTATCAAGCACCACAAGGGCTTCCTCGCCGGAGCGCGCCTCCAAAACATTATAGCCCTTGTTACGCAAGGCACGGGCAGAGAAGACGCGCACGGCGTCCTCGTCCTCGACCAGCAAAATGGTGCCGACGCCGGTCAAATCCTGTCCGGGCTTGTCCTCGCGCGCTTCCTCGACGCGGGCAGCGGCGGCTTTTTCGTCCTCGACATGGACCGGCAGGTAGATAGTGAAGACCGAGCCCCTGCCGACCTGGCTATCGACATCGACGAAGCCTCCCGTCTGGCGCACGATGCCGTAAACCGTCGATAGGCCGAGCCCGGTACCGGAACCGACTTCCTTGGTCGAGAAGAACGGCTCGAAGATGCGTTGCAGGTTTTCGCGCGGAATGCCGACGCCGGTATCGGCCACTTCGATCGCCACATAATCGCCCGGCGGCATGTCGTCCTGCCCGCGCAGGATGGTGCGTTCCTGCTTGACGCCGCGCGTGCGGATGGTGACGGTGCCGCCTTGCGGCATCGCGTCGCGCGCGTTGACCACGAGGTTGATGATGACCTGCTCCAATTGCCCCTGATCGACCTTGACGAGGCCGACATCGCGGCCGTGGATCATCTCCAGCTTGATCTGCGCGCCGATCAGCCGGCGCAGCAGGTTGGTCAGTTCGGCCAGCACGTCGGCGAGGTTCAGCACCTTCGGCTGCATGGTCTGCTGGCGCGAAAACGCCAGCAATTGGCGGACAAGATTGGCCGCACGATTGCCGTTCT
>DATKSH010000040.1:0-2962 GCA_035531735.1 Alphaproteobacteria bacterium | reverse complement strand
GACCGCTTCTTTGCTTACCTCGAATTGGACGGGCGGCACGACCCGTCGCAGCGCGCCGCGGTAGCCGCCTTGGAAAAAGCCGGTCATCCGGTTGTGCGCATTGGCGTCAAGGACGCTTGGCATATCGGGCAGGAATTCTTCCGTTGGGAAATAGCCACTGCGGTCGCCGGCGCGATTATCGGCATTAATCCCTTCAACCAGCCGGACGTCGAAGCGAGCAAGGACAAGACCCGGGCGCTGACCGACGACTATGAGAAATCGCATCGGTTGCCTGACGAAACCCCGGTGTTTCGCGAAAACGGCATCGCGCTTTATGCCGACCCGCGCAACGCCGCCGCGCTCGGTCGGCACAACACGCTGACCGGCTATCTGAAGAGCCATTTTGCGCAAGTGCACGCGGGTGCCAAGTCCGGCGATTACATGGCGCTGCTGGCATATATCGAGCGCAACGAGCCGCACACGCAAGCCTTGACCGCGATGCGTAGCAGTATCCGCGACAAGACCCGCGCCGCGACCTGTCTTGGCTTCGGCCCCCGCTTCCAGCACTCGACCGGGCAAGCCTACAAAGGCGGGCCGAATTCTGGCGTGTTTCTCCAGATCACTTGCGACGATCGTGCCGATATCGATGTGCCCGGTCATTCCTACAGCTTCGGCATCGTGAAGGCTGCGCAGGCGCGCGGCGATCTCGGCGTGTTAGTCGAGCGCGGCCGTCGTGCCTTGCGCGTCCACCTCAAAGATGTCGACGCTGGGCTCGCGGAACTTGGCCGGGCCATGGATGCCGCGCTCGAATAGCGGTTTTTGAAGGTAATAGATAAGGAACGCGATCATGCAAATCGGTGTCATTGGACTCGGCAAAATGGGCGGCAACATGTCTCGCCGCTTGATGAAAGCGGGGCACTCTTGTGTTGTGTTCGACGCTAATGCCAAGCCCCGCGACGCGCTGGCGAAGGAAGGCGCTTTGGCGGCACAATCGCTGGACGACGTCGTCAAGCAGCTTAAAGAGAAGCCGCGCGCAATATGGTTGATGTTGCCGGCCGGCGATATCACCGACAAGACGGTGCGGCGTCTCGGTGAGTTGCTTGAACCTGATGACATTATCATCGACGGCGGTAACTCGTTCTACAAAGACGATATCCGCCGTGCCAAGGAGTTGGTCAAAAAGAAGATCCGTTACATCGACTGCGGTACATCCGGCGGCGTCTGGGGTATCGAGCGCGGCTATTGCATGATGATCGGCGGGCCGAAGCAGGCGGTCGATCATCTCGATCCGATATTCGCAGCCCTGGCTCCCGGCCTCGGCGACATTCCGCGCACCAACGGCCGTGCCAAAGGCGATACCCGCGCAGAGCGTGGCTATATTCATGCCGGTCCGTCCGGCGCGGGGCACTTTGTCAAAATGGTGCATAACGGCATCGAGTATGGCCTGATGCAGGCCTATGCCGAGGGTTTCGACATCCTGCGCAACAAGGATTCCAAGGATTTGCCGGAAGACGAGCGTTTCACGCTCAACCTACCGGACATTGCCGAGGTCTGGCGTCGCGGCAGCGTCATTTCATCATGGCTGCTCGATCTCGGCGCCGCTGCACTGGCGAAGGACCCGCAGTTGAAGGAGTTTTCAGGCTTCGTGCAGGATTCAGGCGAGGGCCGCTGGACCGTCCAGGCGGCGATCGAAGAGGCGGTTCCAGCCGATGTGCTCTCCAGCGCGCTCTACGCGCGCTTCCGTTCGCGGCAGAAGAATACCTTCGGCGAAAAGATGCTCTCGGCCATGCGCTTCGGCTTTGGCGGTCACGTCGAGGGTCAGGAGTCGATCGATCCAGAAAAGCCGGCGGCATCGAAAGAGCATCACGCTACCCAGAACGCCGCGGAGTAGAATGCAATGCTCGACAGACAATCCCCTCCGGTTCCGCCTATCAGGGTGGCCGAATCCGCCCCCCGCCGCCAAGCTACACCGGCAGACCCTTGCACCATCGTCATCTTCGGTGCCAGCGGCGATCTGACGAAGCGCCTTGTCGTTCCGGCACTATATAATCTCGCGCGCACCAATTTGCTGCCAGAGAAATTCGCGCTGATCGGAGTTGCGCGCACCGCGGAGACTGCCGAGAGCTGGCGCAACCACCTTCACACCATGCTGGATAGCTTTATCGGCAATTCCGCCGCCGCGTTTGACGTTGACAAAATCGACGAAGATGTGTGGAACCAACTGGCCGACAAGATGACTTATGTCGACGGCGATATCACCAAGCCAGAGGTCTACGAGCGATTGCGCGGTCTGCTTGACAAGGCGGAGAAAGATCGCGGCACCAATGGAAATGTCATCTTCTATCTCGCCGTCGCCGACCGGCTGTTCGGGACAGTGGTGGAAGAACTCGGCAGGGCCAAACTGACCGATCAGAAGGAGGATGGGGACGGCAAGCCGCAATTCTGGCGCCGTGTGGTGATCGAGAAACCGTTCGGCCACAGCCTGAAATCGGCGTGTGAGCTCAATGGCAGCATCCGCCGCACGCTCAACGAAGAGCAGATATTTCGCATCGACCATTTTCTGGGCAAAGAAACGGTCCAAAGCATCATGGCGTTTCGTTTTGCCAATGGGCTATTCGAGCCGATCTGGAATCGCGACCGGATCGATCATGTGCAGATTACCGTGGCGGAGACCGTCGGCGTCGAGAAACGCGGCAAGTTCTACGAGCAGACCGGCGCGCTGCGCGACATGGTGCCGAACCATGTGTTCTCGTTGATCTCGATGGTGGCGATGGAGCCACCGACCGGTTTCGATGCCGCCGCGATCCGTTCAAAGAGATTCGAAGTGCTGGCCGCGATGCCAGCCGTGCGGCCGGATCAGGCCGTGCGCGGCCAGTATGGTGCCGGCACGGTGCTCGACAAGAAAGTGAAGGCCTATCGGCAGGAGCCCAATGTCGCGCCGGATTCGAACGTCGAGACTTATGTCGCCATGCAGCTCGAAGTC
>DATKSH010000039.1:0-3178 GCA_035531735.1 Alphaproteobacteria bacterium | reverse complement strand
GAGCCTTGGTCCCGAATTTTCCGCCCTTTTGCAGGTGGTCGTCATCGATTTGTCGCTGGCCGCCGACAACGCCCTTGTGATCGGCGCGGCGGCGGCAGGTCTGCCGCCGCGCCAGCGGCGCCGCGCGGTTATGATCGGGCTTGGCGCCGCCGTCGCCTTGCGCATTCCGCTGGCCGTTTTTGCCGTACAACTTTTGGAAATTACCGGGCTTTTGCTGGCTGGCGGATTGCTGCTGCTGTGGGTCGCGTGGAAGATGTTTCGTGATTTGCAGCATGACCATGCGCATGAGGAATTATCCCCGGTGCCGGAAGCCAAAACCCTGCGCACGGCGGTCGGGCAAATCCTCGCCGCCGATCTCGCCATGTCGCTCGATAATATCCTCGCGGTCGCCGGCGCGGCGCGCGAGCATTACCTCGCTTTGGCCGCGGGCCTGATTTTATCGGTCGCGCTGATGGGCGCGGCCTCTCTGCTGACGGCCAAAAGCATCAAGCGCTTTCCATGGCTCGGCTGGATCGGCGTCGCGGTGGTGGTTTACGTAGCGGGGCGGATGGTGTGGGATGGGGTCGCGCAAATTGGTTTTTGATTTGCTACAGGCTTTTTCTTCCCATATTCAAAAACTTCGCCCTTCGCGCGGCGAGCAGGGAAGTTTTGTCGAGGCTGCCCAGTTCATCCAGCATTTCGGCGATAACGTCGCCGACCGAAGCTATGGTTTCCTCGCGTCCGCGTTGCGCGCCGCCGACGGGTTCCGGGATAATGCGGTCGATGAGGCCGAGCTTGGACAAATCCTGCGCGGTCAAACGCAAAGCCGCCGCCGCATCGGCGGCATTGGCCGCGCTGCGCCACAAAATCGAGGCGCAACCTTCCGGCGAAATCACCGAATAGGTCGCGTGTTCCAGCATCAAAACCCGGTCGCCGGCGGCTAAGGCTATCGCGCCGCCCGATCCGCCCTCGCCAATGATGCAGGTGACCAGCGGCACGCCGACCGAAAGGCAAACCTCGATGGAACGGGCGATGGCTTCGGCTTGCCCGCGCGCCTCGGCATCGACGCCGGGAAACGCGCCGGCGGTATCGACCAATGTGATGATCGGCAACTCGAAACGGCCGGCGAGATTCATCAAGCGCTGCGCCTTGCGATAACCTTCCGGCTTGGCCATGCCGAAATTATGCTTGATACGGCTTTCGGTGTCGTGGCCGCGTTCGTGGCCCATCACCACGCATGGCCGTCCGCGAAAACGCCCCAATCCGCCGATGATCGCCTGATCATCGGCGAAGAGGCGATCCCCGGCCAACGGCGTGAAGTCTTCGATTAAAGCGTGCATGTAATCGAGCCCGTGCGGGCGTTCGGGATGGCGCGCGACCTGCACCTTTTGTGCCGGCGTCAGCTTGGCGTAAATATGGCGCAACTGGCGCTCGACCTTATCCTGCAACGCGCCGATCTCGCCGGCGATGTCGGTTTCGCCGCCGGCCTCGTGCCTCAATTCGGCGATGCGGGCCTCAAGCTCGGCCACTGGTTTTTCGAATTCCAAAGGATGCATGACTCAGGATGCAGATGACAGATAACAGGGATCAGAAGGACTTATAGCAGACATTGAATGTGGAACAATCACGTTAAAGCATCCTCGTTAACCATCTGATGCCCGGTCCCTGTTTTCTGATTTCTGGTATCTGATTCCATCCACCGTCACCGCGCCGCGTTTGTAATAACCGGGCCGGGTGCCGGCTATGGTGAAGCCGAGTTTTTCGTAGAGAGCGCGGGCGGCGATATTATCGGCGGCGACTTCGAGAAAAATTTTGCCGCGGTCTTGGGTGCGCGCCTGATCAATGGCGTAACGCAAAAGCTGTTCGCCGATGCCGCGCCGGCGCAAGACTGGCCGCACGCAGAAAGTAAGAATTTCGCATTCGTCCGGGGTCGTCTGGCACAGGATGAAGCCGACCGGCGTCGCACTTTCGAAGGCGACGTCTCCTTCGGTCGTTGCCAGCCCAAGGCTGCCGCGCATCTGCTCGGTGCTCCAGCCTTCGGCGCCGAAACTTTCTGTGTGAATCAGCGCGAGCAGGGACGCCAATGACGGCACGGCGGGACGGATGAGGATTTGACTCACGGCGCTACCCGGTTTTGCGCGCGACCGTCACGTCCGGCGCGCGGATGTAAAGCGGGCGCGGCAGGAAGGCGGGATCGGTTATGCCGGCGCGGGCGGCGAGGGATGCCGCGGTGACGGCTTCGTTTTCGACCGCCTTGCGGACATCGAGGCCGGCCAGCACGCCATCGCCGGCCACAATCGTATTTTTATTTTGCGCGAGAAAAGCGCCGATTTCTTCCGCCGTCAGCATGGAGGGTTCGCCGGGTATGAACCCGCCTTCGTCTTGCGGACTACGGCGCGGTATCCGCCGCTCATTTGTTTCCCGGCCTTCGGTCGGGTTTTCATGCGGAGGCGGATAAAAACGGCAAAACAGTTCCGCGCGCTTGGAATCGATCACGACCAGGAGATTTTTATCCGGCGTTTTGATCTGCGCGCGGTAAATGGAGAAACGGTCGATGCCGATGACGGGCTTATCGGCGGCAAGCCCGATGCCGCGCGCGGCCGCGAGGCCGATGCGAATGCCGGTGAAGCTGCCGGGCCCCTTGGTGACGGCAATACGGTCCAACGCCGGGAAATCGACGCCGGCTCTGCGCATGACATCGACGATCATTGGCATCAAACGCCGATCCTGCCCGCGCTCCATTTTTTCTTCGGCGAGCGCGAGGATTTCGCCGTCGCGCATAAGGCACGCGCCGCATCCGGTTCCGGCGCTGTCGATGGAAAGGATATGCATGAGCGAGGAACGCTACCTATTTAGGATTGATACTGAGTTTGACTTTAGTCTCCATGGTTTGCGGTGTATGGAATTAATTATACAACGTAGATTGTCGCGGCGAGAAAGAAGGAAATCTCTTTCTGACACTACGTCAATCTCATTCATCAACTGAGGAGATAATATTTTATAAGGCTCGATAATTTCGGCATCAGAAAAATGCTCGATTTGAGTTAAAACCCGTTGAGCCTGGTCTGAAGTTTCCATTTGTTCCCGTACGTCGCGATGTGTCCTGCTTGAGAAAGTGTTCCATGCTAAGGGCCATAACCAAGCCGGAACTTCAGAGTCGTATAGGGAAAGACACATGCTTTCACGGTCAACGAAAGCA
>DATKSH010000038.1:0-2665 GCA_035531735.1 Alphaproteobacteria bacterium | reverse complement strand
CAAGCGCGGCACGGGTTTGCCGCCGACGGCAGCGCCGGCCCGCACACGCTGGCGGCGCTCGACGTTTCGCGCGCCGCCCGCCTCACGCAAATCCGCGCCAATATGGAACGCTGGCGCCATATGCCGGAGGATTTCCCGCCCGCGCGCTATGTGATGGTCAATATTACCGACGCCTCGGTCGCGGTGGTGGAAGACGGACGCCCGGCCTATGACGGGCTTGCCATCGTCGGCCGGCCGGACCGCAAGACGCCCTTCATCGACAGCACGATCCGCAGCATGATTATCAATCCCGCATGGCATGTGCCGGCCAACATCGCGCGCAAGGATATTTTGCCGAAATTGCGTAAGGATCCGCATTATCTCGAAAAGCTCGGTTTCACCATCGACGATCCCGACGATCCTTACGGCCAGCATATCGACTGGAAGGCGCTCAAAGATCAGGCATTCGATTTCCGCTTGCGGCAGGGCCCCGGCAAGCTGAACAGCCTCGGCCGCCTCAAATTCGATTTCACCAATGACTTCGCGGTCTATATGCACGGCACGCCGCATCAGGCCTTGTTCGCCAAGGAACGGCGCATGCTAAGCTCCGGCTGCGTACGGCTGCGCGACCCGGAAAAAGTGGCGGCCATCCTTTTGGCCGGCAACGAAGGCGATTGGGACGACGCGCATATCGAGGCGGCCATCGCCTCCGGCAAAACGCGCTGGCTCGCCATCGCCGATCCGATCCCGGTGTTCTTCGTCTATTGGACGGCATTTCCCGACGCCGAAGGCAACATCCAGTTCCGCGACGATCTTTACGGCTATGACGATTTCCTGATGGACAGCTTGCGGGAGGAAGAAAACCCGCAACACGCGGCATGGCATCCGCAAAAAATTATTGCTTTCCCTTGAAAATCAAGGATGTCGGATCGAAAAAATTGTTAATTCGACTATCGAAATTGCTTGTAAGAGAAACTTAATCCAATTATGCCAGTATGCGTTCTTTGGCCCCCAGAGACTTTCGCCCCCAATTCATATGACCAAATCGTTCCACGGAACCCGCCGCCGTTTTCTCCAATTGGGCCTAAGCGCGCTGGCCTGTGGCATCGCCACGCCGGCCTTGGCGATGCCGTGGAGGATGCCGCAAGCCGGCATTCGTGCTTTGTCCTTCTACAATCTTCATACCGACGAGCGTTTGCATGTCGATTACTGGCGCGACGGCGGCTATAGCCGCGCCGCCATGGCGAAGATCGACCATGTGCTGCGCGACCATTATTCGGGCGAGGTCTATCCGATGCATCCGCGCCTGATGGATTTGTTGCACGCGCTGCAAACGCGGCTCGGCAACGACGGCGCCATCGAGGTCATTTCCGGCTATCGTTCGCCGCATACCAACGCGATGTTGCGGCGCGAAACCACGGGCGTGGCGAGGAACAGCTATCACTGCAAGGGCATGGCGATCGATATCCGCTTGCCGGGAACGTCGCTTTCGCACCTTCATCGCACGGCGCTGGCCATGCGGCGCGGCGGGGTCGGTTATTATCCGACATCCGATTTCGTGCATGTCGATGTGGGGCCGGTGAGACGGTGGTGACAAATAATGAAGGCCATAAGAACATTCTTTTTTATCATAATTTTGTCATTCATTAGCCACCAATCGTTTGCATCTAACTCACGAAGCGATAAGTTATACGATGTAATTCTGCAAGATATTCCAGGGGGAGGACGAGTCCTAGATATTGGATTTTACAAGAAGCTACCCCCTCCATCCGTTATTGATCATATTGTCCGTCAATCATTAGACAATGCTGTGTTAATTTTCCCCGCAATCGATATTTTAGCAGAAGCATTCCATGGAAACGACACATTAAACAGCGATCAGTATGGAGGCCCACTAATTTACAAAGCTGGGCTAAAGAAAGTGGAGAAATTTTGGAAACCCGAACAGTGGGGCGGCGTAAAAATCCCGACGACAAGCTTTAACTCGTACTATACGGAAGTTAATGAACTTGCTACTTATGACATGAGTAGAAAATGGCTTAATGTGACTATCGTTTTTTCTCAAAAACCAAGTCAACAGATTGCGTACAATGCCATTCGTACAGAAGCAAAGAAACTTGCCATGCGGAAAGAGGACATGGATTTATATGTTGAGATCGGCGACAAGAATAGAAAAGCTTCATGGAAACAAATAAAAGGCACTGATGGAACATACATATCCGCTGAATACAGCGTCGCCACCAAGAAACTGATGCATGACACAAAACTGCTTCAGCAAATGAAATAATGTGTTTTACGAAAACTGCGTTTCCCGCGCCTTCCGCAACTTCTCGAAATCATCCCCCGCCAGATAGGACGAGCGCGTCAAGGGCGAGGATGCGACCATCAAAAAACCCTTGGCGCGCGCCAGCGTGGCGTAGGAATCAAACTCCTCCGGCGTCACATAGCGGTCGATGGCGGCGTGCTTCGGCGTTGGCTGGAGGTATTGGCCGATGGTGATGAAATCGACCTCGGCGGCGCGCAAATCGTCCATCACCTGCGCGACTTCTTCTTTCGTCTCACCAAGCCCCACCATCATGCCGGATTTGGTGAACATCAAAGAATCGATGTCCTTGGCGCGCTTCAAAAGATTGAGCGAGGTGAAATAGCGCGCGCCGGGCCGGATGGCGGGATAAAGCCGCGGCAC
>DATKSH010000037.1:0-2988 GCA_035531735.1 Alphaproteobacteria bacterium | reverse complement strand
GCCATAGGTCGCGGCGGAAGATGCGTAAATGAACGGAATATTGCGGTCGCGGCAGAACCGGAATAATTTCTGGCTCAGGCGCAGATTGGTTTCCACGATCAGATCGGCGTTTTTCTCGGTGGTCGAGGAAATTGCGCCCATATGGAACAGCGCTTCGACCTCGTCGCCTTGGGCGGCGAGGAAATCCTCAAGCCTTTCGGGCGCGACGATGGCTTCGAGATCGCGCTTGCCGAGATTGCGCCATTTGTCGCTATCGCCGAGCCAATCTGAAATGGCCACGCGCGATCCGCGCCGCTCCAGCGCCGCGACCAGATTCGATCCGATAAAACCGGCGCCGCCGGTGACGACAATCATAAATCCTCGCAGGAAAGGGCCAATATCCATGCCTACCGCCGATTTGACAAGCCGGAAGAGAGAGGGCAGGTATCGGGCGCGAATTCTACCGTTAGCGTCATGCCCGCGAGAGCGGGCATCCATCGTAATGGTTATGAAAATGGATCCCCGCTTGCGCGGGGATGACGCCTGTGAGGAGTCATGAACCGCGCATTGATATTTCCGGGGCAGGGCAGCCAGGCGGTCGGCATGGGCAAAGCGCTCGCCGACGCTTTCGTCGAGGCGCGCGAGGTGTTTCAGGAAACCGACGAGGCGCTGGGCCAAAACCTCTCGCGCCTGATGTTCGAAGGGCCGGCGGATGATCTCAAGCTAACCGAAAATGCGCAACCGGCCCTGATGGCCGTCAGCATGGCCGTCATCCGCGCGCTCGATAAACAGGGTAATTTCCGTTTGCCGCAAGCGGCGCAATTCGTGGCGGGCCATAGCCTCGGCGAATATTCGGCGCTGTGCGCGGCCGGCAGTTTCACCCTTGCCGACGCCGCGCGGCTTTTGAAAAAGCGCGGGGTTGCGATGCAGGCGGCGGTTCCGGTCGGCGTCGGCGCGATGGCCGCGCTCATCGGCCTCGACCTGCCGGTGGCGCGGGAAATAGCGTCCGAAGCGGCGCAGGGCGAGGTTTGCGCCGCCGCCAACGACAACGCGCCCGGACAGGTTGTCGTCAGCGGCCATGCCGCCGCCGTCGATCGCGCGATTGCCATCGCCGCCCAACGCGGCTTCAAGCGCAGCGTCAAATTGCCGGTCTCGGCCCCGTTCCATTGTTCCTTGATGCAACCGGCGGCGGATGTGATGCGCGAGGCGCTCATCGCCGTCACGATCAAGCCGCCCTCGGTGCCGGTGATCGCCAACGTCACCGCCGAATCCGTCAGCATGCCGGAGAAAATCCGCGCCCTTCTGGTGCAGCAGGTGACGGGCGCGGTGCGCTGGCGCGAATCCGTGCTTTACATGAAGACGCAAGGTATCGGACAATTGGTCGAATGCGGCGCGGGATCGGTGCTTGCCGGCCTTGCCCGCCGCATCGACAAGGAACTGGCGGCGATTTCCCTCGGCACGCCGACGGATATCGAAGAATTTTTAGAATCCCTAAATGCATGAGAGATTAATCATCTTTGGCCAGGGTATGAGCAACATAACCATCTGCATCTTCCCAATTGGCGTCATCGCTATCTTCATTTTCTTGTATAATTTCAGCAACCATTTTTTTTCGAGCCGACCTGATTCGTGGTTCTGATTTTTGCCAGCGTTCATAATCTTCACATGCTTGGTATGGCGTTGACATCGCAATATGTACCGCCATGCTTTGATACAGTGCCAAAATACGACTTCTCTCTTCCTCTGTTGCAGGTCTTAAACTCGATGTTGTTTTTATTCGATGGCATTTTGCGCACAACGCCTGAAGATTTGAGGGATCGCCAGATGGGCCTCTAATGTGATTTATATGTTTAGCCGGTTCTTTATGGCACATAACACAAGTATGACTATCGCGATTGAAAATCATAATACGGACATGTTTGGGCACAATCCTTTCTCGCGTAAGATAGCCGCCTGAGGGCAGATGCATTAATCTATCTTTTAAACCTATTTGGAAATCCAAATGGAAAACTCGTTCGTTTGCTATGCCTTTGCGCACGTATCGAATGGTGCCAGCAATTTGTTGGCAGTACTCAGAACAATATATGACGGAATCGCCAGGAAGCTGGTCGGTGGCATCAATTCTATTTTTACAATATACACACTCTAGAGAATGTTTGAATTTGTTTATCTCATCATCAAAGTCGAGAGGATTTTGTGGAAGTTGTTCAAGATACTCGGCAGAGCGTATAAGACCGAAGAATGATTGTAGATTACCTTTAAACTTGTCCGCCCTAATGTTGTTAACATAATCCGAATAGCTGTGTTTTTTTCGACTAGCCATAATCTGCTCCTTAAGATAAGGATTGCTCAAGTATTCAAGGTTAGTTGTTCCGATTGCGCAAGGCAAAAATATGTTCTCTCTTTCCGGCAAAAACGCGCTTGTGACGGGTGCCTCGGGCGGGCTCGGCAACGGCATCGCCAAGGCTTTGCACGCGCAGGGCGCGAAAGTGGTGCTGTCGGGCACAAAAACCGAGGCTCTCGAAAAACTGAAGGCCGAGTTGGGCAAGGGCGCGTTCGTCGCATCCGGTAATCTTGCCGATCCCGCCGTACCAGCCGTCTTGCTCAAGGAAGCCGAAAGGCAACTGGGCGGCGGCGTCGATATTCTGGTCAACAATGCCGGCCTCACGCGCGACGGCCTTGCTGTGCGCATGAAGGACGAGGATTGGGACGCCGTCATCAACGTGAATCTCTCGGCGGTCTTTCGCCTCACGCGCGCCGCCTTGCGTGGGATGATGAGCCGCCGCTATGGCCGCATCGTCAACATCACCTCCATCGTCGGCGTCACCGGCAATGCCGGACAGATCAATTACGCGGCATCGAAAGCGGGCCTGATCGGCCTCACCAAATCCTTGGCGCAGGAAATGGCCGAACGCGCGATCACGGTCAACGCCGTCGCGCCCGGTTTCATCAACACCGCGATGACCGATGCCCTCAACGAGGAGCAGAAACAGCGTTTATTGCCGAATA
>DATKSH010000036.1:0-3152 GCA_035531735.1 Alphaproteobacteria bacterium | reverse complement strand
CCCGATTCGCTTGCAGCCAAGGAACCGGAAAGGGCCGGAAACCAAGGGTTGTCAAGGCCGGGCGCCACTTTTGCACAGGTTCTTACAGAAGCCCAACGATCCAATATTGTCAAGCGATTGGGGAAGTGCGATACACCGCCTCGGCTCGCCGGCCTCGGCTATTTTTGCCGAAAGCGGCCCGCCGCGTTTCATGAGTCACCCACCACCAACTCATCGAAGGATATAAACCCATGCCCGCCAGTTCCAAGCCGGTTCTCGACCTCGTCAAAAAGCACAACGCCCACTATGTCGATCTGCGCTTCACCGATCCGCGCGGGAAAATGCAGCATTTGACCCAGCATATCGGCACTATCGACGAGGCCGCCTTCAAGGACGGCATCATGTTCGACGGCTCCTCGATCGCCGGCTGGAAAGCGATCAACGAATCCGACATGACGTTGATGATGGACCCGGCCACCGCCGTCCTCGACCCCTTCTATGCCGAGCCGACGGTCGCGGTTTACTGCGACGTGCTGGAACCTTCGACCGGCAAGGCCTACGCGCGCTGCCCGCGCGGCATCGCCAAGAAGGCGGAGAAATACCTCGTCAGTTCCGGCATGGGCGACACCGCCTATTTCGGGCCGGAAGCCGAGTTCTTCGTGTTCGACGACGTGCGTTACACGGTCGGCTCGCACGAAACGTTCTACAAGCTCGATTCGATCGAGGCCCCGCACAAGAGCGGCGCGGAAATGCCCGAAGGCAATATGGGCCACCGGCCGCGCGTCAAGGGCGGCTATTTCCCGGTCAACCCCGTGGACAGCGCGCAGGACATGCGCACCGAGATGGTTTCCGTCATCAAGCAGATGGGCGTCGAAGTCGAAAAACATCACCACGAAGTGGCGACCGCCCAGCATGAGCTCGGCATCAAGTTCGACGCGCTGGTGAAATCCGCCGACAATACGCAGATTTACAAATACGTCGTGCACAACGTGGCGGCCAGCTATGGCAAGACGGCAACCTTCATGCCGAAGCCGGTGTTTGGCGACAACGGCTCGGGCATGCACACGCATCAATCGGTGTGGAAGGGCGGCAAGCCGCTGTTCGCCGGCAAGAAATATGCCGACCTTTCGGACTTCGCGTTGCATTACATCGGCGGCATCATCAAGCATGCCAAGGCGCTCAACGCCTTCACCAATCCGACCACCAACAGCTATAAGCGTTTGGTGCCGGGTTATGAGGCGCCGGTCTTGCTGGCCTACTCGGCGCGCAACCGCTCGGCCTCGTGCCGCATTCCGTTCGTCACCGGCCCCAAGGGCAAGCGCGTGGAAGTGCGCTTCCCGGACGCCTGCGCCAACCCCTATCTCGCCTATGCGGCGATGTTGATGGCGGGCCTCGACGGCGTGAAGAACAAGATCAATCCCGGCCAGCCGATGGACAAGGATCTCTACCACCTGCCGCCCAAGGAATTGGCCAAGGTGCCGACCGTGTGCGGCTCGCTGGAACAGGCTATCCACGCACTGGAAGACGACCACGCGTTCTTGCTGAAAGGCGACGTGTTCACGGCCGACATGATCGAAAGCTATCTCGACCTGAAGCGCGAGGAATGGGACCGCTTTCGCATGGCCCCGCACCCGGTCGAATTCGATATGTACTACTCGTCCTGAGCGGCGCCGTTAACCAAAGAAAGCGCGGAAGAACCGAAAGGTTTTTCCGCGCTTTTTGTTTTCGGGTTTGTGATTTATGGTTTGGTGATTGAAATTTAAGAGGAATTTTTAAAATGGGAAAATTGGTGAACATCGCGGGCACACTTAATATAGATACGGGTACCTTCTTGCCGGCAGACGAGCAACAACTCGATTTGGCCAGAGATGCCATCGAACATGGCCCCGGCGCTTGCACAATGAGTGGCGATTATTCGCTCAAATTTTTTGATTCGAGTGCTGGGTTTGGCACAGTCGTGTTGCAAGCCATTCCCTTCATCCAACTATGTGAGATACTCGAAACACTGGAAGATTCGGCCGCTTCGACATCGGAAAGCCCCGAGATTCCTCAGCATCAAATACGAAATTTTCAAACGAGGGGCCTTTTGAGTAAGGTAACCGCTCGTTAACTCCTCGCATTTTAAAATATCAACATGCGATTCGCGGCCGCCATTTTTATTTGTGTGCTGATGCTCGGCATCGCTTTGCCCGCGCATGCCGATCTCGCGCAAGTGCAAGCCGGCGAATTGGCGATGGCCAACAATTGCCCACCGAAAAAGATCGACGTCTATCGCGCCTCGATCGGCAGCGGCGACAGCACCACCTATAAGGTCGAATGCACGATGCCGAAAGTCACCGACCCCAACGCGCCCAAAGGCAACGGCGCACTTCTGATCCGCTGCGACGGCGAGTTGTGCCAAATCCTGGATCCGATGGCGGCGGGGAAATAGCATTCAGGGGTCAGGAAGCAAGCTGCAGCCGATTTTCTTCAGCCCGATTCTTTGTCGATTTTGTAAGCAGCCTGCAAAAGGAGTTTTTTGTTCCCTGAATGCTGAATCCTGAATGCTGATCCCTATTTCTTCTTCCTTGTAAACGCCGCCGCCAGCTTACGCATGGCGTTGGCTTGGCGCTCGGTCGATTTGGGCGGCGGGATATTGGCGGCGCGGCGCTTTTCGCGCGCCGCGCGGCCGCCGCCCACGATCTGGTCGATCTCCGCCGGCGAGAATTTTTCGGGGCCGCTGTCGCCCTCGTCGCCCGTGGTGCGGCGTAGGGCATGGTCGATGAGGGCGGCGGCAATCGCCTTCAAATGCGGCTTGGCCATGCCGAGCAACAGCGCCTGGTCGCGCACCGCCCAGGTGATGAGAAGTTTTTGCGCGTCGTGCCGGTTGCCGCCGGTCGAAGCCAGCGAGTCCCTGATTTTCGCCTGCACATAATCGTCGGTCATGGTTAACTCCCTTTTGGCAAGCCTAGGACAAGGTCAAACGCCACGCAACGGCGGTTTGTTAATCTTCAAGCCGCTAGCGCCGCCAGTTCGCCGAGTGTCTTTTTCATGCCGGTCAGGCGCTGGGCCGCGTCGTCCCACGCGCGCAACAAAACCAGCTTCTGGTCGGGCCGCACTTTGGCGCTGCCGCCCTGCTGGGTGATCCAGTGGATCAGCCGTTCGGGCCGGGCAAAGGTATCGCGGCGGAAGGA
>DATKSH010000035.1:0-9183 GCA_035531735.1 Alphaproteobacteria bacterium | reverse complement strand
GAATGGCTAAGGACGATAGAGGTCACCACCAGCGCGAGCATAAAAACTTCCGTGATGCCGTGGCGCATCAGCCATTCCTTGATCGCCACTGGGCGGCGATGGATGCGCTTGGCCAAAACATCTTCCTGCCACGACTGGGCCAGAAGCGCGACGCCACAAACCAAAACGATGCCGGCATAAAGCGCGAAATCGTCGCGGTTGATGAAGGTGGCCGTTAAATCGTTGGAGAAAATCCATTTATCGAGCCACAGGATTTTATGGCTACCGGTGATCTGCACCAAAAGCCCGTAGGCGCATATCACCACGCCGGTCAGCCACAAGGCCTGCACGAATTGCCGCGCGCGGTGGGTATCCTGCCCCAGCGTGTAGGCCAGGAGCCCGGCGGCGATGCAGGTGATGAAGCGGCTGAGGCCGTAAAGCGCGTCTTCCGGCGACACGGCTATTGTGCCGGCCAAAGGCGTTTTGAGCACCTCGGACGCTTCCTGCCACACCGGATGCACCCACGCCGCCGGCATGAAACTTTGCGTCTGCAGCCATGCCCACACAGCCACGGCCGCCAGCAAGCCAAGCGCCCAGCGCAGGCGCGGAAAAAAAGGCGTCCGCGACAGGTTCTTCGGCTCCAGGAACAAAAACAGGCAACTGAGAGCAAGGCCGGCCTGCGCGAGGCCCAGCGGTACCGGCCGGTCGCCGCCGAGGCCGATCGGCAGCCACGCGACGCTCATGGCGAAGCACCAGAACGCAACGGCGGCGTGGTTTATACGGTTTGCAGCAGCCATCGCTTGTTTCCTTCGAGCGCCAGCCCCGTCAGGCATCCCGTCGCGTAGGCGCCGGTATCGATGCCGATACGGTTGGAGCGGAACTCGACCTCGCGGCAAATGGTGTGGCCATGCACGACGATTTTGCCGAACGGCTCCCGATGGCCGAGAAAATCATGGCGGATCCACACCAAATCCTGCTCGGCCTGTGCGGCGAGAGCGACGCCCGGCCGCACGCCGGCATGGCAGAAATAATAATCGCCGAACTCCGCATGCAGCGCCAGCGATTCGAGAAATTCGGCATGCGCCGGCGGCATGGCGGCTTTCAGCGCGGCGACGAGGGGCGCGGCCGGGCCGCCGGAAAACGGCACCCGCACACCATAGCTCATAAGCGTTTCACGACCGCCGAAGCGCAGCCAGTCTTCCATCAATTCGTCATTGCCGGGGTCGCGCAGCAAGGCCAGCATCACCTGCTCATGATTGCCGCGCAGGAAAATCGGCGGCATTTTCTCGCCCGCGCGCAGGCCGAGCAAAAAATCGATCACCTGCCGGCTGGCAAGGCCGCGATCGACGTAATCGCCGAGAAAGATTTTTTGCACCGTGCCGGCGGCGCTTTGGCGGTCGGCATCGACCTTCTGCATCAGCGTTTCCAGCAAATCGACGCGACCATGAATATCGCCGATCGCGTAAAGGCGCAGGCCTTGGGGCACGGATGGGGTCGCAAGGGGCATCGGGCTCAACCAATAGGTTTTCAATTAACAAACAAAGAAAATTATACAAATCATTGCCAATAATAGCAAAAGCGGACTATTGGCGCATGGATTTCATGCACCCGGCCGAAAGCGCCAATCAACCCATTTGGACCTTTTTCAGGCGCGCAACGCCCCGTTCCGCCAACACGCGCAGGACCGCACCGACGAAATACCAGTATTCGATCAGGTAGCGGCGCCACAGGCGGCGCGGCTCCCGGTAAAGCCGCCACAGGAAACGCAAGTTGAACCGGTCGACCCACGGCGGGTAATACTGGTCGGCCTTGAGATATTGATCGAAAAAGCCGCCGCAAGTGATGGCAAATCCCTTGTAACCGGCCGCGCGCAAGGCGATCAGGAACTCCTCCTGCCGCGGCGAGCCCATGCCGACCACCACGGCTTGCGGTTTTCTCTCCATCAGGCGTCCGATCTTGGGCGCGAATTCGCCATAGCCGTGCTCGGTGCCGAAGATTTTCAATGCGGGGTACGCGATGTGCAATTTGGCCTCGACATCCTCGTCCACCGACGGTTCGCCGCCGACCAGCATCAGCGTTACGCCTTTTGCCGCCACGTCCTTGAAGAATGCGTCGGCCACCGAACTCATGTCGAAGCTGAGCCGCCGGCAGGGCTGGCCGGCCAAAAGCCGGCAGGCCCACACCACCCCCTGCCCGTCCGGCAGCACCAGCGACATTTGCCGCAGCCTTTCCACATAATCCGGATGGCGCCGCGCGATAAACCAGGCGTGGGGATTGACGAAGGTGACAAGCTTGGAATGTTCGCCGGCGCCGATAAGATCGCAGACCGTGCCGATTTCCGCGCCGGTATCGAGCGGAATGCCGAGAAAATCGATACGCTGTTGAGACATGGCCAAAACATCAACTGGTGCGAGGGGACGGCGCCACCTCAAGCGCCTATCGCTTATACCCCCATAGCAAAATATGCCATCATGGCAAAGCTTACTTGCACGCGGGCCGGTTTCCGCAGATTGAAGAACCGACCGGCCACCCACCAAAACGAAGATAATACCCCCCAATCGGGATAAATTGACAATAATGCCCCGGCCAGACTATCAACCTCGCCTTGGCCGGCTTTTTTGCAACTGCCGAAGCATAAAATGTTCGACTGCAAGATACTGACATCCGAGGCGGATGTCGAGGCAATCGCCGAGGAGTGGCGACAGCTTCAGGCCAGCATCGGCGACAGCCCCTTTACCGGCTACCATTGGTTCGATATCTGGTGGAAAACGATCGGGAAACAGGCGGGACGCGATCTGCATATCGTGACCGGCCGCTTGAACGGACGGCTGGTCGCGCTTTTTCCCTTGGTGATCGTACGCAGGCTGGGTGCGCGCATCTTGCAGGGCAGTGACCGCGCCACGCTCTATCAATCGGGCATGCTGTGCGCGGATATCGACCACGCCCGGGAATTATGGGCGGCGGCGCGGCGAAGCCCTTTTTACGATTTCGCCGACATAAGGGATGTTCAGCCCGGCTCAGCATGCGCCCGGGTTTTGGACTCCTTCGCAAGACGGCGCGACACTGAGACAAATCACTTTCTGAAACTGACGTGGAAGACTGAAAAAGAATGGCTTGCCTCGTTATCGAGCGGCATGCGCACGGGATCCCACCGGCGCTTGCGACGACTGGAGGAAAAAGGGGCGGTCTGTTATGAAGTATACCAAACCGAGCCGCCGCCGCCGACCGTCATCGACGCCATGATAAAACAAAAAATCGCATGGTGCCGCGCCCATGGGGAAAACCAGCTGTTCAATCACTCCGGCGTTTTAGAATTTTACCATAAGCTGGTGGAAATGGCCGCACGGCAGGGCACCCTGTTCCTCGTGTTGCTGAAATGCGGGAACGATACCATCGCCTATCGCCTATGCTTTCTGCACCAAAAAGTCGCTTACGGGTATATCATAAGTTACGATCTGGGCTGGAAACAATATTCGCCCGGCACTTTGCTCGTCATGCACTCGATCGGCTGGGCTATCGCCAATGGCTTCCGCGAGTTCAACTTCATGCAGGGCGAGGGCGCTCATAAATCGCAATACACAGATGATTCGAGGAACTGGTTCGAATACACGTTTAGCGCATCGCACGCGGGACATCTGCGCGAGATGCTTTATATAGGCGCCCGAGATGCATGGCGGAAAATCAAGGATTTGCGCCGCGCGTGCGCGCGGCGGCGTGGTTCCGGAACAAGGGAAGAAACCTGAACGCCGGGTTTGGCACCTATCCTCCGATCCCCATACGGCGACGACTGTTCAAGATATTGGCATAGATCGTCTTCGCGATCGTATTGACAATCAGGACCAAAATAAAAGGCCGGGTGAACAGAACGCGGACAGCCGCGAACGGATGGCCTGACCGCAAGTCATCCAACATGTCTCCACAGCGCACGCGACTCTCAAAAATCCAGTGCCGGCGTTGCAGCGCGCGCCGAGCGCCTTCCGGCATGGTTGGCCCATATTTCGCCAGCAATTCGTCGCAGCCGCGCACGATCAGCCGATGCCCGGCCTCGGAGCGCGAATCCGGCGAGCGCCTGCGGGTGGTCGGCGAGATGCGATGGACATAGACGTAATAAGAGCCGGGCACGATAATCGCCCTGGCGCCTTGCAAAAGATTTTCCGAAATGAAGATGAAATCCTCGCCGGCGCGATGGCTTTCATCGTAGCGAATGCCGCGATCGACGACGAAGGCGCGCCGGATCATCGGCTGCATATAGCCCATCGCGTGGCGCACCAAAGGATTATCGCGCGCGAAAAAAGTTTCCGCCGTCAATGGAACCACCCGGTCGGGGCGGCCATACATCGTGCGTTCGACGATTTCGCCCACCGCATGGTCGAAAATCTTCAGGTTGTTGCCGACCAGGTCGGCCTTATATTCCTGCCCGGCCCGCATCAGGGCTTCGAGCCGCCGTGGTTCATACCAATCGTCGGCGTCGAGAATGGTAAGCCAATCGCCGGTCGCGCGGTCGATGGCAAAATTGCGCGCCGCGCCCGGGCCCTTGTTTTCGGACAGGCGGAAAAGCCTGATGCGCGGATCCTCGGCCGCCAGCGTGGCGACCAATTCATAGGTGCCGTCGGCCGAGGCGTCATCGACCACCAGGATTTCAAAATCCTGTTCCGTCTGGCCACGTACCGAATCGATCGCCTTCTTAATCGTGCGAGCGCTGTTATAGGCAGCCATGATTACGGAAACCTGCGGCATCGGTTAAGCCCCCGGCCGCGCGAAAAAAAGCTCATAAGGCCGGAAAAAACGCGCCAGCGTCCGCGGCGTGAATAAAAACCAGCCCGGCTCGCCGGTCGGCGCTTCATATTGCGAGCGATGCGCCTGCATGGCCGCTTTTTTCGCGTCCAGAAACGCGCCGGCCGCAACCCGGCCGAGGTGCTGCATCCGGCACCAGCGAAACAAATGGCCGAGCGCAGCAGCGGTCCAGAACCAAATCGGATATTCATAGACCGGGCACGGTACGCGCCCCGCGTGGCACAACCGTTCGATCGCCGCCGCCACCGCACGGTGGTCGGGATTGCCGTCGATGCCGTAAGGCGCAAAGATTTGTCCCGGCGCCAACGCGGCGATCTTTTCGCCCAGCGCCATCTCGATGGCCTTGCCGTGCGTCGCCGCGGCACCGTCGGGGAATTCGAGAAACATCACATCCTCCGCCGGCACACCCAGCGCAAAAGCGGCTTCCAGCGCTTCGCGCCGCCGCCGCACGGCCAGCTCCGTCGGCGTTACAATGGCGGAATGGCCGGACGCGGCGCCGTCGGTGACGATCAGGATGACGACCCGCCGGCCGGCGGCGCGCAAGCGCGCGATCGCCGCGCCGCAACCAAGCGTTTCATCGTCGGGATGCGGCGCGATCACCAAAGCCGGGGCCGGTGCCGTCAGAATATCGAGGTCTTGCGCGCGGCTTTCAAAAAAGCCCTGCAAGGCGGGCAACAGCGCGTCATGCAGGGCTTTCAGGGATTGCGGCAACGCAATCATGCGGGAGCCTTTTGCGCCTGCCCCGACAGGAACCTTTGCCACGACCAGGCAATGACTAAGCCGGCAAACAAGAACATGAGGCCCCAGCCTTCGGGCGACAGGACCTCTTCCTGAAAGAAGCCGTTGACGAACAGGACCGCCAGCGCGACCGGCAACACCACGAGGCGCGGCTCCTCCGGCATGGCACGGATCGCCCGCCACGCGCTTTTCCACACCTGCCAATAAAAGGCGAAAAACACCAGCGCGCCGATGCCGATCTGGTACAACATGACGCCGAACGCGCTTTCGAGCGCGAAATCGGCGCCGTAGCTTTCGAAGAATTTAAAATTGGTATCGACCAGCGCCAAATGCGAAAGATTGCCGCCGATGCCGACGCCACGGCCGAGCGGATCGTGCATAAAGCCGCGTAGACCGCCGAGCAAGCCGATCACGTGATAATCGCCGCTGAGAATGCCGTAGATAAAGACGCCGACACCCACCACCGCGCACAGCACGCCCAATCCGGTCAAAAACAATCGCGGCGTCAGGGTCTTATAAAAAGGGTAGCCGACCAACGACACCAGCACCATCAGAATGGGTCCCTTGCCGCCGACCAGCGACATCGTCAAAAGACACGCCACCAGCAGGAACGTCGAGCGATAGGCGAAGCAAACCAGGGCGCAGAAAGCCAGCCCATAGGCATAGGAGATCGAATGGATGTTGGGTCCTTGCAAGCGCAGAATATCGAAATCGAGCCCGAATTTGCCCGACAGGTTAAGATAGCTTTGGCTGCTGCTGGCCCGGATGATGTCGCCGAGGGCGGCCAGTGCCAAAGGATCGCCGCTGTTGGCGTACTGCAGATGGATGTAATCGACGACGTTGAACAACCGATAAAGCCATGGGGTGCAAAAAAATTCCAGCACACCCCACGTCACCAAAATGATGGTAATCAGGCGCACGACATTGACGATGAAGGTCGCCGAGATCTGGAATCCCATCGCGATGCCGATCAACAGCATCAGGCCGCCGATTATATCGACCCGCGTATAGGTCAAGACGTCGGTCGGCGAGGTCTTGGCGAATCCGACCCCGCTATAGATGACGACGACAGCACCGAGCAAAACCATCCAGGTCAGAACCTGCCGTTCTTTCAGCGGCACATAGCGGCGCAGCTTCAACCATACCGGGATGCCGAGAAAGGCGGTTAGGCACACGCTGAGGAAATTGCCGCCTTGCAAGGGCCGAAACGCATCGAGGCTTGGAATCGAAGGCGATGCGAGGGCGAGGAAGGCGTTTTGCAAAAACGCATTCGTGATCAAAAGCGCAAAAACGAATTCGCAGCTTATGAACAGTGCGGCAATAGTCACCGCCGTCAGCCATATAAAACTGACGGCGCCGAAAAACGCGCCCAGATAGGCCTGCACAAGCAAAACCAGAATCGCCAGCACTATGCAGACCGCCGCCTGCACGGCGGGCTGGCGGCGCTCGTAAAACAGCGTAACGCGCGAAGAAAGAACGGCGGACAAGGTCATGGCGCGCTATTTTGGCGCAAGCCGAGGGCTTTGACCATCCCCCGGTCGGGCCGCCCGTCGGCGTCCAGCAAACCGAAACCACCCGTATAATCCCACAGAGCCCACGGCATGCCGGCGCCCGCGACCAGGCTGCGCACATCGCGCAGCCAGTTGGCGCGGCTCTGGTCGTCGACATAAGGCCGATAGGCGCCGAATTCGAGGCAGGCGGCGTGAACATGGTAATGTTTTTGCCAAACAGCGACCCGGTCGATGTCGGGCGCCAACTTTTCGCGGTCCCATCCTTCGGCAATGTACGCACGGACATCGGGATCGTCGGTCTTGGCAGCGTCGCTCGCCTTGGGCGGATAGGTAATGCGATCGGTTTTACGAAACGGGCTGCCGGCCGGCAGCCAGCTGGCGCCGTGATGGGTAAGAATCATAGGCTCGTAAAAATGAAAATCGTAGATAATGTTTTTGTCGGCATAGGGTTTTTGGCGGATCAATTCCCACGGCTCGCCCTTATAGGCCGTGGCGACGAAAGTGTTACGAGAAAACACCGCGCGCAGTTTCTTAATCAGCACACCCTGCGCGCGCCACCATTGGGCCGGCTTCATGTCCTGCGGCTCGTTGTAAAGGCCGATCAAAACGCGGCTGGCCGGCAAATCGGCGATCGCCGGGCGCAATTTTCGCCACACGGCGGCGATTTTTGCGGCGGCTTGCGCCGGATCGGCGGCGGCGGTTTCTTGAAAAGAATTCGACGGATGCAGGTCGACTATCACTTTTAAGCCGGCATTGAGCAGCGCGATAACATCGCAGCGCAATTGCGCCAGCTTTTCCTTGCGCGCATCAGCATCGGCCAGCCGCGGCCATTGGGGACTGACCGGCAAGCGCACGAAATCGAAACCGAACGCGCGAAGCTTCGCAATATCATCGGTATCCAGCCCCTGATCCTGCTGATCCTGCCACCAGTCCGACAAATTGACGCCGCGTTTGAGTGTGGTTGGATGCCCGGCGGATATGGTCGTTTTCGCGCCCTCATAAGCGCACGAAGCGCCATCGGCCCGCGCCGTTCCGCCGGCCACCAACAGCACCATTAGTGCAAAAAATAACAACCGGCAAAGTACGCGGTTACAAGTGGCAGAAGAAAAGATCATTGGCAAAGACAACCTTGATGTGAGGAAAGGGCAGGCTTATTCAAGCCCATATCTTGCTTTTATAGCCGTTTCTCGTGCAATAATTTCGGGCGGCCGGGATGCTCTCCAATCCTTTCGCAATTCTGCAAGATGCGCTGTCGCGCCACCGGGATTACGCTGTGCCCATTCCCGAGCATCCAGCAAAAGCGCGTATCCAAGGACTGTTTTCGTTGCCTACAATGTTTCCTATGGTACGTACAATTTTTGGATCGACAGCCAGTTCGGGGTGCTCAACGATTATTTCCGCAGCTTTGAAGGCGAATGCGAAGCGCAGCCCTTCCGTATATGACCAAGGCAAAATACCGGCTTCAGCATCTTGATCGTCAGGGTAACAGGAACGTGGTTTCGGCAAATATTTGTTCGGCACGCATTCAAGAGAGGACATCAGGCGTCGTCTTGTCTTCCAGCGGCAAAACAAATCGCTAGCCTTGCGATACAAATTTCCAAGTTCGTCCATCGGTTGCGTCCTCATAATTATTGGCCAAAATCAAATTTTTCACCGGGCAACTATATATCCATCGAAGGCAAACGCTAAATTTTCTAATTAGTTTCGTAAACACCAACTATGGTTAATAAAACTGCGAGAGCCGTCGTTCTTCACAACATCTCCAACGCCGCGACCACCGCCTCCCCCATCGCGCGGGTGCCGACCGGCTTGAGGCCGGGCGAGGGAATGTCGGCGGTGCGGATGCCGGAATTTAAAACCGCGCGGATGGCGGCCTCGATCATGCCGGCTTCCTTGTCCCAACCGAAGGAATAACGGAACATCATCGCGGCAGAAAGGATGCCGGCTAATGGATTGGCCTTGTCTTGCCCCGCGATGTCGGGCGCCGAGCCATGGATAGGCTCATACATGGCCCGAAGTTGTCTCCTCCCCGCTTGCGGGGAGGACGCAAAAACTTGGGCTTGCTCCAGCAAGCCCTTGGTTTTTGCTGGGGGGGCTTCGGCAAGCCCTCCCCTAACCCCGGAGCCTGCCCCGGCGAAAGCCGGGGCAAGCGGGAGGGGGA
>DATKSH010000034.1:0-2006 GCA_035531735.1 Alphaproteobacteria bacterium | reverse complement strand
CAACCAAACCATCGAGGAGAAAAAAATGCCGAACAAGAAATTATTATCCGCATGCGTCGTCGGCCTGATGATGCTCGCCGGCGCCGCTTTCGCGCAAGACGAAACACCGCCGGGACAAGGACAAATTCAGCAAGACCACCAGAACATGCAGCAAAATAACGAGCAGAGGCACGGCGATTATTCGCAGATCCACGGCGATCATCAGCAGATTCATGAGGACCGGAAAATCGAGCATCAGGACCGGGCGAACGGCAATCGTGCCGGCGCCCACAAAGCGCAGCGCCGGATCAACCATGACAAGAGGCAGGCCCATGCCGATCGTCATCAGGCGCGGCATGATCGCCGGGCCAATCGCCATGATCGCCGGAACATTCACCGTGTTCGCCAGCAGCAAGGTGGGCAGCCGTAACGGCCGCTCCCGAGTTTTATTTTTGATTGCAAGGCCCGATGCGAAAGCACCGGGCCTTTTTTCATGAGGGATTTACTGAGCGGCCCCGTGGCAATGCTTGTATTTCTTGCCGGAGCCGCAGGGGCAAGGGGCGTTGCGCGGGGTTTGCGCCCAGGTATCGGGGTTTTGCGGATCGAACATATGATGGACGGGCTGCGCGGCGTGTGCGGTTCCGCGCGCCGGCATGCCGCCGAAGGGTCGCGCACCGCGCCCGGCCGGCAGGCGGCGGACATTATCGGGCGGCGGATCGGCGGCGATTTCCCCAGCCGCCGCGCCGTGCAATTCCTGCATTTGCACCTGCGCCCGCGCCAGCAATTCCTCCATCGAGGGCAGGCGGATTTCGGCATGCATCAGGGTTTTCGTCACCTCCTCGCGGACGGTGTCGAGCATTATCTGGAACAGGCCGAAGGCCTCGCGGCTGTATTCGTTCAGGGGATCGCGCTGGCCGTAGCCGCGCAGATGGATGCCTTGCCGTAACTGGTCGAGCGCCAGCAAATGATCCTTCCATGCGCGGTCGAGGGTACCGAGGAGGGCCGCCTTTTCCGCCCGCTGCATGCTTGTGGGCGTGACGATCGCAAGGCGCGCGGTCACTTTTTCCTCGGCCGCTTTCTTGATGCGCTCCTCGATTTCATGCTCGGCGATGCCGTTCTCCTCGCCCCATGATTTGACCGGCAGGTCGAGCGCCAGAAGATCTTTCACGCGTTCTTCAAGCCCGGCGAGATCCCATTGCTCGGCATAGGAATGGGGCGGGATCGCTTGCGCGACGAGGTTATGGATCACTTCCTCGCGCAGGTCGCGGATCGTGTCGGTGACGTCCTTGGCCGCCATGATCTCGCGCCGCTGCTCATAGATGACTTTGCGCTGGTCGTTCATGATGTTGTCGTATTTGAGCAGGTTTTTGCGGATGTCGAAGTTGCGGCCCTCCACCTTGTTCTGGGCCTTTTCAAGCGCGGTCGAAATCCACGGATGGGCGATTTTCTCGCCGTCGCGCAGGCCGAGCTTGGCCAAAATCGGCTGCATATTGGCGTTGGCGCCGAAGATGCGCATCAAATCGTCTTCGAGCGAGATGTAGAATTTGGTGGCGCCAGGGTCGCCCTGCCGGCCCGAACGGCCGCGCAACTGATTGTCGATGCGGCGCGATTCGTGGCGCTCGGTGCCGATCACGTAAAGGCCGCCGCCCGCGCGCGCCTTGTCGCGCGCCGCCTCGATCTCGGCCTTGATATGGGCTTCGCGCGCGGCGCGCTCGGCCTCGTCGGCGATCTCCGCCAGTTCGGCGGCGAGGCGCATGTCGAGATTGCCGCCCAGCTGGATGTCGGTGCCGCGGCCGGCCATGTTGGTGGCGATGGTGACGGCGCCGGGGCGGCCGGCTTGGGCGATGATGGTGGCTTCCTGGTCGTGGAAGCGGGCGTTGAGAACGTTATGCGGGATTTTGCGTTTTTTAAGGAGTTCCGCCAGCGTTTCCGATTTTTCGATCGAGACGGTGCCGACCAGGATGGGCTGCTCGCGCGTGCGGCATTCCTCGATTTGCTTGAGAATCGCCTCGTATTTCTCGGCCATG
>DATKSH010000033.1:0-2765 GCA_035531735.1 Alphaproteobacteria bacterium | reverse complement strand
CCCTCCCCTAACCCCTCCCGCAAGCGGGAGGGGGACAGGCTGGTCTTGCCGGAACCTATTCCACTTAAAAGGCGAATGCTCTAGTTTTACAAATCTTGGTCACGCACATGCAAAATCTCATCATAACCGGCGCGGCCGGGTTTATCGGCTCGGCGCTGTGCCGCTATCTGCGCGGACAAAGGCTAGCGCGCGTGATCGGCATTGACAAAATGGGCTATGCCGCCAGCCGAGCGGCGCTGGCCGCGCTCGGTAACGATGCCGATTTCCGATTGATCGAAGCCGACATTTGCGACGGCGCGCGCATGGCCGCCCTGCTGGATAAACATGCGCCCGACGGCATCCTTCACCTTGCCGCCGAAACGCATGTCGATCGCTCGATCGACGGGCCGCGTGAGTTCCTGCAAGCCAATATCGTCGGGACTTTCACGCTTCTGGAAGCCGCGCGCGGTTATCTGGCGCAAGCGCCGGAGGAAAAGCGCCGCGCCTTTCGCTTTCTCCATGTCTCGACCGACGAGGTTTACGGCTCGATTGAGGACGGCGCGCGCGCGGCGGAGAACGCGCCCTACGCGCCCAATTCGCCCTATGCCGCCAGCAAGGCGGCATCCGATCATCTGGCGCGCGCGTGGCACAAAACCTATGGCTTGCCGGTTGTCACCAGCCATAGTTCCAACAATTACGGCCCGTTCCAGTTCCCGGAAAAACTGATCCCGTTGATGATCATAAAGGCGCGGCGCGGCGAGAACATGCCGGTCTATGGCAAGGGCCTCAATGTGCGCGACTGGCTTTATGTCGAGGATCACGCCGAAGCGCTTTGGCGGATTTTCAGCAAGGGCCGCGCCGGCGAAACCTATAATGTCGGCAGCGATACCGGCATGCGCAACATCGACCTGGTGGAGAATATTTGCGCCCTGCTCGACGAGATGCTGCCGGATTCAAAACACCGCCCGCGCAAGAATTTAATCACCTTCGTCGCCGACCGGCCGGGGCATGACGAGCGTTACGCCCTCGATTGCGGCAAGCTGAAAGCCGAACTCGGCTGGTCGCCACGTACCAAGCTGGCCGACGGCTTGCGCAAAACGACTGCTTGGTATCTCGCCAACGGCGATTGGTGCGAGGAGATGCGGGCGCGGTATAAAGGCGAACGGCTGGGACAAATAACGGGAACCGCGCGGCGATGAGCGCACATCGCCTCCTGCTCCTCGGTGCCAACGGCCAAATCGGCCAAGCCCTTTGCGCGCAGCCTATGCCGCAGGATTGGCAACTCGGCGCCTATGGCCATGCCGAACTCGACATCGCCGATCATCGCGCGGTGCAGGACGCCATCGACACGTTCCGCCCCGGCTTCATCATAAACGCCGCCGCCTTCACCGCCGTCGACGAGGCCGAACTGGATCTGCCGCGCGCGACCGGCATAAATTTCGAGGCGGTCGCCAATCTGGCCGCGCAATCTTCCGCCCGCGACATTCCGCTTTTGCATCTCTCGACCGATTACGTATTCGACGGCAATGACGGCGACGCGCCTTACACGCCCGAACACAAAATGAACCCCCTCAACAATTACGGCCACAGCAAGATGATGGGCGAGGAAGCCTTGCGCCACGGCCACCCGTTCCATGTGATTTTACGCGTCTCCTCGGTGTTCGGCGAATTCGCAAGCAATCTTTTGACCAAGACCCTCGCCATGATCGACGGAGAGGACGAATTGCGCGTCGTCACCGACCAGATTTCCTGCCCGACCTATGCGCCCGCCATCGCCGAAACGATCCTCGCCATCGCCGTAGCGATTCTCAAAGGCAAGCATGACGGTTTCGGCACTTTTCATTATTGCGGCACGCCGGAGGCCACGCGCTTCGACTTCGTCAGCGAGGTCATGAAGCAATATGCGCCTTTCACCGCGCGCCGCCCGCGAATCACGCCGATCAAGCGGGCCGATCTGGCCGGCGTCGCCGCGCGGCCGCCTTATTCGGTTTTGGATTGCGGCAAAATCCGCGATGTATATGGTATCAAGCAAAAGCCGTGGCGCGCGAGCCTTGGCGAGGCAATCTCCATTCTGATGGGCAAGCGGGACAAAAATACATGACGATCAAGGGCATCATCCTGGCCGGCGGCAACGGCACGCGGCTTTATCCCGCCACCCGCGCGGTCTCCAAGCAATTGATGCCAATCCACGACAAGCCAATGATCTATTACGCGCTCGCCACCATCATGCTGGCGGGCATCCGCGACCTTTTGATCATCAGCACACCGCGCGATTTGCCGTTGTTCAAGGCGCTGCTCGGCGACGGCAGCCAATGGGGAATCAACCTGTCCTATGCCGAGCAAGCGGCGCCGGGCGGCCTCGCCGAAGCCTTCCTCATCGGCCGCAGCTTCATTGGCCTCGATAACGTGGCGATGATCCTCGGCGACAATCTGTTTTACGGGCAAGGCTTGCCGCAATTGCTCTATGACGTCTCCAAGCGGCGGTCAGGCGCGACGGTGTTCGGCTATCGCGTGTCCACCCCCGAACGTTATGGCGTCGTCACCTTCGACTCGGACGGCCACCCGCTCGACGTGACCGAAAAGCCGCGCGCACCGGCCTCGCGCTGGGCGGTGACCGGGCTTTATTTCTTCGACAACGACGTGATCGAGATCGCGCGCGGACTGAAACCGTCGTGGCGCAACGAGCTGGAGATCACCGACGTGATCCGCACTTACCTTGCGCGCCAGAAACTCGACATCATCCGCCTCGGCCGCGGCTATGCGTGGTTCGACACCGGCACCCACGA
>DATKSH010000032.1:0-9304 GCA_035531735.1 Alphaproteobacteria bacterium | reverse complement strand
TCCCCCTCAAGGGGGGAGGATACCACCCTCAAAACCCCGCCAATTCCCCCAATCCCGGCACAACCACCGCCATCGCCTTGAACAAGGCACCCATATGCGCCGGGTCGCACAAGCGCGGCAAGGCCGCGTCGATAGCACTTGCCTGATCGGGCGTCGCGTTATGCTTCAGTTGCAACGCGCGCATCTCGATGCCGAGCGCCTGCAAAAATTCGCCCTGCCCAACGGGGCCAAAAACACGAGCGCCCTGCCGTTCCGCCACATGGCGCAGCGCCGCGAAATCGACATGGGCAGTGAGATCGACCTCGCCGGGTTTTTCCAAAACATCCGCGTGGCGATGCTGCGACAGTGCCTGCAAGGTGCTTTCGCCGGGCGGCGCGGCATAGCCATAATCGATAATCAAAGCCGCCCCGCCATGCGCGACAAGGCGCGCCGCCAGTTGCCGCATCAGGGCCAAAGCCGGCAGCGAGGCTTCATGCACCGTGCCGGCCGGTGCTGCGCGCACATCCGCCGGGATCAGCATCGCAAAAGCCGGGTCGGGCGGTGACAGCACGAATTCGAATTCCTCGCCGGCAACGGTCACCAAACGCTCGCGCCACCCCTCGGCGGTGTTCTCGAATTGGCGGATCGGCAACGCGTCGAAAAATTCGTTGGCGATAACCAGCGCCGGCATGGAAGGCAAGGATGCGAGGCTATCGACAAAAACCGGCTGATGCGCCGCCAGTTTTTCCATTTGCACCGCGCGCAAGCTTACGCTGCTTTCGAGAAGAAAAAGCTTCAGCGCCGCATGAAAACCGTGAATTTTGGCCGTCGCCCGCAAAGCATCGGCGAGCAACGTGCCGCGTCCCGGCCCCAATTCGCATAAGGCAAATTCCGCCGGCTTGCCCATTGCGCGCCACGCTTCGGCACACCACAGGCCGATCATTTCGCCGAACATCTGGCTGATTTCGGGGGCGGTGATGAAATCGCCCGCGCGTCCTAACGGATCGCCGTGCCGGTAATAACCATAGTCGGGATGCTGGAGTGCCAGTTCCATATAGGTCGCAAGCGACATCGGCCCGCGCTTTTCGATCAGCGAACGGATATGGCCGAAAAGCGCGCCCATTTCACGGTGATGCGGGCGGACGCGGCTTAACCCGCCGCTCGCTGTAGAAAATCAGGTAAATGCCGAACAGCATCATCGGGATACACAGCAATTGCCCCATCGACAACCCTTCCCAGATCAGGCCGAGCTGCGGGTCGGGCTGGCGGAAAAATTCGAGGCCGAAGCGGAACAGGCCATAGAGCATCAGGAAAGCGCCCGACAAAAAGCCCGGCCGCGCGCGGATCGATTTTTTCTGCGACAGCCACAGCATGATCAGGAACAGGACGAGGCCTTCCATGAAAGCTTCGTAAAGCTGGCTTGGGTGGCGCGGCACATCGCCACCGCGCGGGAAGATCATGCCCCATGGCATGTCGGTCGGCCGGCCGAACAATTCGCCGTTGATGAAATTGGCGATGCGCCCCAAGCCGAGCCCGATCGGCACCACGCAGGCCAGCACATCGGTAAAGCCGAGGAAATTCAGCTTGCGCCGGCGCGCGAAAAACAGCGCCGCCAAAATCACGCCCAGCATGCCGCCGTGGAACGACATGCCGCCGTGCCACACCTCCAGCATCTGCAACGGATGAGCAAAATAATAATCGGGCTGGTAAATGAGGATATAGCCGATGCGCCCGCCGAGCACCGTGCCGATCACGCCCCAAGTCAGGAAATCGTCGTAATCCTGCGCGCCCGGCCCGTTGGGGTTTTGCCGCGCCAGCCTGAGACAAACCGCCCAGCCGATCAGGAAGCCGGCGAGATAGGCCAGCGCGTACCAGCGAATCTCGATGGGGCCGAAGGAAAAGGCGACCGGGTTGAGCGGCGGGAAGATGAGGGCGAGCATGGTCAGGGATCGGGGGTCAGCATTCAAGGATCGGGGATAAAAACGACCGGCAGCATACAGCAATTGATCGAAGCCTATCAATTATTCCCTTTCGATGCTAATTTGAATTTCCTGAATGCTGAATGCTGACCCCTGAATGCTAATCCCTAAACATGCGCGAATCTCAAACCCTCCTCGACGACCTCGCCGCCCTCGGCGGCAACATCCTCGGCAACCTGCTCGGTGCGCGGCATGAGGCGCGTGCGCAGGCCAAGGAACGCCTCGCCGGCCTGTTGCGTCATTTCGATCTCGTCACGCGCGAGGAATTCGAAGCCGCCTTCGCCATGCTGGCCAAGGCGCGCGCGATGCAGGAGGAATTGCAAGAACGGCTCGACGCCCTCGAAGGCAAACGGCGCGCCGCCGGCGACAAGGGTCCTTCTCCCCTGTCAAGCGAAAGAACGGTGAAAGCAAAGGCGAAACCATTTTTACCTTCTGTTAAAAAAGGGCGCCGCCGCCGCGTGCGCAAATAATGATTCAAGACTCTGAAATGACTCGAAAATCGAGTCTTTTGAATCCGTTAGTGCAATGAAAATAATTTCGTTCCCGTGCGCGTTTGTGTGACTCAAAAAACACGCGCGCCGGCAGACTCGATATCCGGATTCGAGAGCCCTTGCGGCGCGGCGCGTCGGTTTGATACCTGAGTAACCTTCATCCTCGGGGGAGGTTACGTCATGTCGTTAATGCAGGTTCACGATCGCGCCGTCGTGCTGTCGAATCCGCTCGATATTCTCGAAGAAATCGTCACCGCCAACGAATGGCTGTTCGACCGCGCCAACGACGACGAATTGATCGTCGAGCTGGCGGGGCGCTGGTGCCACTATCGCATGTTCTTCGTGTGGCAACGCGAAATCGGCGCGCTGCAATTTTCCTGTCAGTTCGACATGAAAGTGCCGGAACCGAAAAGCGCCGACGTCCATGATCTCTTGGCGATGCTCAACAACCGCCTGTGGCTCGGCCATTTCGATCTGGAGCCGCAGCAGCACACCCCGCTCTACCGCTACACCGTGCTGGCGCGCAACAACCGCCTGCCCGGCGTCGAAGCGCTGGAAGACCTGGTCGAGATCGCGCTCACCGAATGCGAGCGTTTCTATCCCGCTTTCCAGTTCGTGATCTGGGGCGGCAAGCGCCCGTCGGAAGCGATGGCGGCTTCGATGATCGACACGGCGGGACGGGCGTAAAGAGGGATAAGGCACTTACCACCCGTCGATTTAAGGACTGTCATTCCGCACGAGGCCGAGGCCTCTTGGGGCCGAGGCCGAGATGCGGAATCCGATTTTGTTTTTCAAGTGGATGGAAACCAAATCGGATTCCGCATAAATTTTCTTGCACCAAAAGGTGCAAGAAAATTTTGCGGAATGACGGCCCTTGATGGAATATGACGGGCGTTAAGATTTCCGCGCATAAAAGATGACAGAATCACCCGGAATGCATAAGTTTACGATTCGTCCTCGACTCATCACTTTTTAACCATCCATCCGTTAAGACAGGAACAGCGGTTGCGGCGGCGCAAGGCCGCCCGATCTATTGGGAGTCCGCCGTGGCAGAATCCGAAAAGCCCGACAAGAAAGCCGAGAAAGACGCTGACGCCGACAAAAAACCGGCCGAGGGCGAAGCCGCCGAAGGGGCCGAAGGCGAAGGCGGCGACGGCGAAGAGGGCGGCAAGAAAAAGCTCAGCAAAAAGATGCTTATCATCGTCGCGGCCGGCGCCTTTTTGGTGCTGGGCGCGGGCGGCGGCGGCGCGGCCTTCTATTTCATGCACGGCAAAAAGCCGGCGGCGGCAACGGCCGAAAGCGACGCCGCCAGCAAGCCGGTGTTCTATTCGCTTGGCGATTTGCTGGTCAATCTCAGCGGCGAAGGCACCCACCCCCATTTCCTCAAAGTCAAGGTGACGCTGGAACTGGCGAGCCCCAAGGACGTGCCGCTGATCGACGCCATCAAGCCGCGCATCATCGACAATTTCCAGGTTTATTTGCGCGAATTGCGGATCGAGGATTTGCGCGGCTCGGCCGGCATGTACCGCCTGCGCGAGGAGCTTTTGCGCCGCGTCGACGAAGCCGCCCAGCCGATCCGCATCCGCGATGTCTTATTCGAGGAAATGCTGGTACAATAGGGGCTAGGGATTAGGGGCTAGGGACTAGGAAAGTTCACCATGAGTGAGGTTGCGAACAAAATCATATGCACAGATTCCCTAGCCCCCAGCCCCTAGCCCCTTAAATCGGAGCTAACCCATGGACGACACCGCCCCTCCCGCCGAACCGCCCAAGAAAGAAACCGGCGACGAAGAAAAAATGGCCGCCGACTGGAACAAGACTCAGGAAGGCGCGGCGGCGCCGGCCGGCGGCGAAGGTCCCGACGCCCGCGTCCTCAGCCAAAATGAAATCGACAGCCTTTTAGGCTTCGACGGCAATGCCGGCGGCGACAATTCCGGCATCATGGCGCTGATTAACAGCGCGCTGGTCAATTACGAACGCCTGCCGATGCTGGAGGTGGTGTTCGACCGCCTCGTGCGCATGATGTCCACAAGCTTGCGCAATTTCACGTCCGACAATGTCGAGGTTTCGCTCGACCAGATCACCTCGGTGCGCTTCGGCGATTACCTCAACTCCATCCCCTTGCCGGCGATGCTGACCGTGTTCAAGGCCGAGGAATGGGACAATTCCGGCCTCATGACCATCGACAGCGCGATGATCTATTCGATCGTCGACGTGCTGCTGGGCGGCCGGCGCGGCACGGCGGCCATGCGCATCGAGGGCCGTCCCTACACCACCATCGAGCGCAATCTCGTGGAACGCCTCGTGCGCGTCGTTCTCGCCGATATGTCGGGCGCTTTCGATCCACTCTCGCCCGTCACCTTCCGCTTCGACCGTTTGGAAACCAACCCGCGCTTCGCCACCATCGCGCGCCCCGCCAACGCCGCCGTTCTGGCCAAGCTGCGCATCGACATGGAAGACCGCGGCGGCCGCATCGAAATCCTGATTCCCTATGCGACGCTGGAGCCGATCCGCGAATTGCTGCTGCAAATGTTCATGGGCGAGAAATTCGGCCGCGATTCGATCTGGGAAACCCATTTGGGCAACGAGCTTTTGATGACCGACATGAAGATGCAGGCCGTGCTCGACGAAGCGACGGTGCCGCTCGGCGAGATCATGAACTGGAAGCCGGGCTCGCGCCTCTTGCTCAACGTCAAGGCCGACGACCTGATCGCCCTTCGCGCCGGCGAAGTGACTTTGTTCAAGGGCCGCATGGGCTCGCTCAACGGCCACATCGCCGTCAAGGTCGAGGAAGCAAGCTTACAGGAACCGAAGCAGGATCTATAGAGCGAAAAATTTGGAACGGGTAATATGGGGACCAAACGATCAAACAAGACCGGACGAGTCCCCCTCCCGCTTGCGGGAGGGAATAGGAGAGGGCTCGTGCCGCTCGAAATAACTTCGAGTTGGAGTACGACCTCATGATTTTCACACCATGGATCGAAGCAGGCCTCGATGTCGTCCTGATCGCCCTGCTCGGCGCCGGCCTTTTGCAGGTCGCGCGCCTCGTGCGCCATCTGGCGGGGCTTGGCCAAAGCCGCGCCGAGATGCAGCGCTTCGTCCATGAATTCGGCGCCACGGTCGCGCGCGCGGAAGCCGGCATCAAGGGCCTCAAGGCGGCGGCGCGCGACAGCGGCGACGATCTCGAAAAGCTGATCGATAAAGCCGCCATGATCCGCGACGAGTTGCAGTTCCTGACCGAAAGCGCCGACCAGATCGCCGCGCGTCTTGGCGAAATGGCGACCGACGCGGTGCGTGCGCTGGAAAAGGCCGGGCGCGAAAAAGCCGCCGCGCCCAAGCTGGCCGAGCCGCCGCCGGCCGCGCCGCGCGAAAAGACAGCTGCCGAGACCGCGGCGAAAGCGGGCAAAAAGCCGGGTGCGCTCAAATCCGCTTCGCGGGCCGAGGAAGAACTCCTGCAAGCCCTGCAAAAGCTGGGATAGGTCGCCATGCGTCTCATCTCTCCCCGCCTGTTGCTGCCCGCGGTTTTATTCGCCGGCGTCCTGATGCTGAGTTTACGCGTCCACGACGTCTGGCACGCCCTCGATTCCGGCCAGTTGCGCGCCAGCGCCGCCTTCGCCGCCGATGCTTCGCCAAGCGCCGCGCCGGCCGCGACCACCTCCGCCACGAACACGGCCGCCGCCCCGGCCGCGCCAAAGCCCGACGCCGCCACGGCGGCCTTGCCCGAGCAATTGCCCGCGGCGGAAGACATCACGCCCGGCGAGTTGAAGGTGCTGCAGCAATTGGCCAAGCGCCGCGGGGAACTCGACACGCGCGCCAAGGACCTCGACCGCCGCGCCGATTTGCTCAAGGTCGCCGAGCAGCGCATCGACCAGAAGATCAAGCAAATGGAAACCCTGCGCGCGCAATTGCAAAAGATGGTCGACCAGGTTAACGGTACGCGCTCGTCGGAAATCGCCAACCTCGCCAAGATTTATGAAACCATGAAGCCGCAGGACGCCGCCGCCATCTTCGACAAGCTCGACATGCCGATCCTGCTCGGCGTGATCCAGAGCATGAAGCCCAAAAGCACCGCGCCGATCATGGCGCAAATGGACCCCAAAAAGGCCAAGGCCCTGACCGTCGCCCTGATGAAGCAGGGCGAACTCCCGGCGGTCGGCAAGTAGCGCGGTTACAAACCTTATCTTTTCGTTGTTAGAAAAGGACCGCGCAGCAAGCGCAGGCCGATCCCTCTCCCGCTTGCGGGATCGAATCCGAGAGGATTCGATGCCCGAAGGGATTGGGTTAGGGGAGGGCTTGTTCTCGAACATCTGGCCCTCGGCCCGGATCTGGCGTAACCTTGCCCCCAGCAAGCCGGCCGTGCGGCCAACAAAGCCTCCACGGCCGCGCGTCCTTTTCCCGCCGCTTCGCGCGCCACCCCGTGGCATGGGATTTGCATGATTTTCGGCATGGGCCCCTCATTTGTCATGCGCCGCAACAGCCTGATTCTCCTCGGTTTTCTGGTTGCGCTGCTGGTGCCGGCAGTGCCGGCGGGAGCCAAAACCGCTGTGCCCCACGCGCCGGCCACCGTGGTGGTGCGGGCCGGCGTCCACCGCGATTTCGAGCGGCTGGTGTTCGACTGGCCACGCGCCGCCTCTTATAGCCTCAAGCAATCCGGCACGCAGGTCACGATCGAATTCGCGGCGGCGGGGCAAGCCGATCTGCGCCCGGCCGACAAAGTACATCTCAAAATAGTGCGCGATCTTTCCTTCCACGCCGCCGCCAACGGCCATCTGGTCGTCACTTTCCAAACCGGCGCGCACGGCCGCGCCAGCAGTTTCCGTGACGGCCGCTCGGTCGTGGTCGACATCCGCGCGGCAAAAACCAAAGAACCGCCATCCAGGGAAGCGAAAGCCCCCGCCCTGCCACCGCAAAAACCGGCGACGCCCGAAGCTGCACCCAAAATCGTCGAAGCCTCGGCGACGCCGCCCAAGGCGATCCCCAACCCGCCGGCCGGGAATCAACCGGCCACCCCGGCGCCGGCATCCACGGCGGCATCCACGGCGGAAACCGCCAACCAACCCGCCGCCGCACCGGCTGCGCCTTCAGCAACTCCACCGCCGCTCGAAGCACCGCCAGCCGCCGCGCCGGCACCGGCCAAGCCGGCATCGATGCCGGTCATCGGCGAAGGCTCGCAACTGGTCGCCTCGCTCGATCCCCATGTGGTGGCGCGCGCCGTGGTGTGGCAACGCGCCGGCTACGGCTACATCGTGTTCGACCGCAAATTCACCCTTACGCCCGACGCCCTCGCGGCCGGCCAACCGCCGGCGCTGGTCGATCTCGAACCGCTCGAGCTGGCCAATGCCAGCGGCTTCCGTTTCCTGACGCCGCCCAGTGTCGATGTGCGGGCGACGCGCGTCGGCACCGTGTGGCAAATCTATATGAGCAAGCAGCATCTCGACGTGCCGGTCTCGACCGCGCTCGTCGCCCAGCCCGATTTCGCGCTCGGCGCGCGCTTCCTGTTGCCCTTGCCCGACGCGCCGACGCCGATCCGCATGACCGACCCGGTGGTCGGCGACGATCTGATTTTGGTGCCGCTGCGCCTGACGGAAGCCTTCACGGTCGCCCGCCGCATGGCCGATTTCCTCGTCCTGCCGGCGGCGCAAGGGCTGGTCATCAAGCCGCTCAACGACAAATTATGGGTGCGCGCGGTGTCGGACGGCATCGAAATCTCGGCCCCGAACGGCCTCCATATCTCCAGCGCCGCCGACACCGGCGCCTCGCAGGAATCGGCGCAAAAGCAAAGGGCCGCCGCCGCCGGCAAGTCGCTGTTCGACTTCGCCGGCTGGAAGGGGCGCCCCGGCGAAACCTTCACCGAAATCCGCCAGCGCCTGCAGCAAACCGTGGTCGACGTGCCGGAAAGCGAGCGCAACCGCGCGCGGCTCGACCTCGCGCGCTTTTACTTCGCCAACGGCAACGGGGCCGAGGCGCGCGCGCTTTTGCATTACCTCGCCATCCTGGTGCCCGATCTTTTGACCCATGCCGATTTCATGGCGCTTTACGGCGCTTCCGAAATCCTCGCCTGGCGGCCCGCCGACGGCCTCGCCGATTTCGACAATCCGCAACTGGCCGGCCAGCCGGAAATCGAATTATGGTCGGCGGTCGCGCATGCCGATCTGCGCGACTGGAAAAGGGCCGAAGGCGAATTTTCCGACACCCAAAACCTGCTCGGCGGCTATCCGGAGCCTTTCTATTCGCGCTTTTCGATCCTTTCGGTCGAATCGGCCCTCGCGGTCGGCAAATGGCGCGAAGCCAAGGACTGGCTCGACCGGCTCGAGAACGGCAATCACCGCAGCGTGATCGATCCCGAGATCGAGTATTTGCACGGCGTCATCGACAGCAAGGACAACCGCCTCGATAGCGCCGAGGAATTATGGCAGGAAGTCACCCACTCCAACGACCGGCTCTATGCCGTGCGTGCCGAGCTGGCCTTGATCGACCTCGCGGTGGCGGAAGGGCGCATGACGCCGAAAAAGGCCGCCGACCGGCTGGAAAGCCTGCGTTTCGCGTGGCGCGGCGACGATCTCGAATTCGACATCCTCCGCCGGCTCGGCGATTTCTACATCAAGGCCCACGACATCAAGCAGGGCCTCAACACGCTGGACCAGGCGGTCAGGCTCTACCCCAAAAGCCCGCAGGTGCCGGCGGTGCAGGCCGAGATGAGCAAGGTTTTCACCGGCGTGTTCCTCGATAACCTCGCGCCGGACCTGTCGGCGGTCGATGCCTTCACGCTCTACCACAAGTTCCACGGCCTGATGCCCGAAGGCGCCGACGGCGCCGCCATCATCCGCAACCTTGCCGAACGCCTCGTCTCGATCG
>DATKSH010000031.1:0-2386 GCA_035531735.1 Alphaproteobacteria bacterium | reverse complement strand
GCTGGGCCAGAAAGCCTATAACGGCGTCGCCATCCTAAGCCGCCACAAGATCGAGCATGTGACGGAACATCTGCCCGGCGACACAAGCGACGAGCAAGCCCGCTATATTGAAGCCACCATCGGCGGCATCTGCATTGCCAGCCTTTACCTGCCGAACGGCAATCCACTCAACACGGAAAAATTCGATTACAAATTGCAATGGCTCGCGCGCCTCAAAAACCATATGACCGCCTTGCTGAAGGATGAAAAGCCGGTGGTTCTGGGAGGAGATTTCAACGTCATTCCCGAAGCGGCGGACGTTTACGATCCCAAAGGCTGGGAAAACGACGCGCTTTATCATCCAAAATCGAGGGCCGCGTTCCGCGAATTGCTCCATCTCGGCTACACCGAAGCCTTCCGCGCCCTCCATCCGCAACGCCGCGACGCCTACACCTTTTGGGATTATCAGGCCGGCGCGTGGCACAAGGATCAGGGCCTGCGCATCGATCATTTCCTGTTGTCGCCGGAAGCCGCCGACCGCCTCACCGCCTGCTCCATCGACCGCAAGCCGCGCGGCGAGGACAAGGCCTCCGATCACACGCCGGTGGTTTTGGAAATAAGGTGCTAGTCGCTGGATGCTAGCGGGTCCGCGCGAGAAAATTGCGTTGACAATAACTTCCAGAATCAAAAAATCCTAGCCCCTAGCCCCTAGCCCCTAGCCCCTAGCCCCTAGCACCTACTTATGCTTAATCTGCATCACTCCCAGCAAAAACGCGGCAAAGCCCAACTGCATGCCGCCGACGATGCCGGTGACGGCAACAATCAGGATACGCATGATGTGCGAATAATTGAGCGGCCCGAAATTGACCGCCGACCATAATTGGATCGCCCACGCCACGCCCGCAAGGCCGATCAAAATTAAAACGCCCGCCAAGATCAGCATCCGTTCCAGCGTGATGCCGGCAAAAATTTTCTCGTAACGCTCGTTGCCGGGCAAAATGCCGTTCTTGAGCGCATAGGATCGCGCGACCAACCCGAAGGTGACGCCCTGCACGCCGACTAAAATAGTCATCGCCGCCACCAGAAGCGTATGCACGTCGAGCCCGATGCCGCTGGCCAGCGTCAAGGGCCCCGGCAGCAAAAGCGCGGCAATCGCCGACCCGACCGCGATCATGAAAAGGCCGGGATAAAGATAAAGCCAGCGCGGGCTATAGAGCAGCAAAAAGCGCAAATGCCGCCAGCCGTCGCGCCACGGATGCAAATGCGGCGGCCGCCCGCGCCCGTCGGGCGACAAGGTCACCGGCACCTCGGCGATTGTGAAGCCGTGCAAGGCCGCGCTCACGATCATCTCGCTGGCATATTCCATGCCGGTGGTGCGCAGATCGAGTCCCAGCACCGCGTCGCGCTCGAAGCCGCGCAAGCCGCAATGAAAATCACCGACGGGAATGCGGAAGAATAACTTGCCTAGCGCGCTCAAAACCGGGTTACCGAGGTAGCGGTTGAGGAACGGCATCGCACCTTTGGCGATCCCGCCCTTGAAGCGATTGCCGACCACCATCTGGTTGCCGCCGCGCAATCCGTCGAGGATCGGCATCAACGCCGAGAAATCGTAACTGTCGTCGGCATCGCCCATAATCACATAGCGCCCGCCCGCCGCCGCAATGCCGCCGGCCAGCGCCGCGCCATAGCCCTTATCCGCCACCTCCACCACCCGCGCGCCGCCGGCGCGGGCGATGTCCTGCGATCCGTCGGTGCTGCCGTTGTCGGCCACCACAATCTCGCCGTTGACGTTATGGCGCGTCAAAAAATCCCGCGCCTTGGCGAGGCACGCCGGCAAGGTCCGCGCCTCGTCGAGGCACGGCATAACGATGGAAAGCTCCAACGCGGGATCGAGCGGCATGGCTCCATTATGCAGATAGCGCCGGGCGTGTCATCTGCGGTTTATCGGTGCATATGGATTCAGTCGCGGCCGAAATTATGCCCGCAAATCGCCATACGCCGACGGAGAAACGACGGAAGACGGCCGAGAGCCTATGCCCATCAAATGCTTCCGTAATATTTTTGCCAATTTGCCGGGAATCTGATGCAGGGCCCGTATTTCGATGGCCCGGGCATTCCGCTGGCATTGCTCCAAACGATTATTGCCGAACAAACGCTGCATGGCCGTGGCGACCTGCCAAAAGCCCGGCATGGCAATCCCCACGCCCCATTTCTCGACCAGGTACGTGTTGGGCAGTTCCTGCGGCATGGTGAACGCGTTGCGCGTGGTCAGGATGGCGCAGCCCATATGGATGGCTTCGCTGATGATACCCGGCCCCGGCTTGCCGATCACGACGTCGGCCACATGCATGAAAAGCGGCATATCGACAAATCCAAACACTTTGGTGGATTTGAGAACGCCATTTTC
>DATKSH010000030.1:0-2670 GCA_035531735.1 Alphaproteobacteria bacterium | reverse complement strand
AATAGAAAGAAATGGCGGCAACGCGCGGGACGTTATCCCTTCGCTGCGGCAATTGATTGACGGAAGGCTGGCTGGCAACGATGACGTTCATGCATTGGACAACAGGCCGGTGCAAACCACCTCGGCAAGGCCGACGCCGGTGCGTGCCTTCGTTAATCGGCTTTTCCAATCCCGGGCAGTCGCCCTGAATGGGGTGTCCCCGCTCACGCCCGCCTGACCTTGGCTGTTTCCTGAAACAGCGGCAAAAGCTCCTCAAGCCGGCGCAAGCCGGTGCGCGCCAAAAGCGGCTCGATATTGCCGCCGCGCGGTTTTTCGCAATCCGGTAAAATCGCCTGCGTAAAGCCCAGTTTTGCCGCTTCCTTGAGGCGCAAATCGGGCTGGCTCACGCGCCGCACTTCGCCGGATAACCCGATCTCGCCGAACACCACGCATTCGGCCGGCACCGGTTGGCCGGTCAATGAGGAGAGCAGGGCGGCCGCCACCGCCAGATCGGCGGCCGGCTCCGAAATCCGCAATCCGCCGGCCACGTTTAAATAAACGTCGTTGGAACCGAACGCGACCCCGCACCGCGCCTCCAGTACCGCCAAAACCATCGCCAAACGCCCGCTATCCCAGCCGATCACGGCGCGGCGCGGCGTGCCATAGGATGCCGGCGCGACCAGCGCCTGAATCTCGACCAAGACCGGCCGCGTGCCTTCGAGCCCGGCGAACACCGCAGCACCCGAACTGTCGCCATGCCGGTCGGCGAGGAACAGGGCTGACGGATTGGCGACGTCCAGCAAGCCCTTATCCGTCATTTCAAACACGCCGATCTCATCCGTTGGACCGAAGCGGTTCTTGACCGCGCGCAAAATGCGGAACTGATGCCCGCGCTCACCTTCCAGATAAAGCACGGTATCGACCATATGTTCCAGCACGCGCGGTCCCGCGATCATGCCTTCCTTGGTCACATGTCCGACGAGGATCAGCGAAATGCCGCGCCGCTTGGCCACGCGGATCAATTCCTGCGCGGAGGTGCGGACCTGCGCGACGGTGCCGGGCGCGCTGTCGAGCGTATCGACATACATCGTTTGAATGGAATCGATGACGAGGATGTCGGGCGCGTCCGGCCTATCGACCGACGCCACGATCTCGCGGATCGAGGTCGCGCTGGCCAATTCGCATGCGACATCGGCAAGCCCCAGCCGCGCCGCTCGCATCCGCACCTGATCGATGGCTTCTTCGCCGGAAATGTAAGCCACGCGATGCCCGCCCGCCAAACGGCACACCGCCTGCAAAAGCAAGGTCGATTTGCCAATGCCGGGATCGCCGCCGACCAAGGTGGCCGAGCCCGGCACCAACCCGCCGCCGGTCACGCGGTCGAATTCGCCGATGCCGGAGAGGCGCCGCGCCGGCGCGCCTGCATTTTCCGAATCCTTCAACGGCACAAAATCGACCGCGCCGTTTTTGCCGAATTTGCTTTTGCCGCCGGCGCTCAATCCCTTCGGCGGTCCCGCCGCGACCGTTTCCTCGACCAGCGAATTCCAGTTGCCGCACGCTTCGCAGCGCCCGCCCCATTTTGGAAACGCGGCGCCGCAGGATTGGCATACGAATTGGCTGCGCGCGTTCGGCATGAAGACCCCCGTGACGGCGGTGCGCATGGATGGTGAGTGGAGAGCAAGGCGAACAACCCATCCCGGCGCGGATCTGGGCCACTGTTCCCTATTTGTTCCTAAGAGTCAAGCCCATCCTTTGCGGCGAAAATGGGGCAGGGATCAAAGAAATGTGGACAGAATAGCGCAGGATAAAATCCGCTCGAAAAAATTAACCATAAATCATACCTAAGTAATTCTAAAAATTGGACTGAACAAAATTACGCATGTGTCAATTATTTTTTAAATTAACCATAACTTTATGTTGCATATGAAATCGCGCACCCCTAGGTTGCGCGCGGTCGGTATCGATCCGGCGGAGATTTTGCATGAGGCAAAACCCCTCCATCGCCGCGATCGCCAACATCGGACAAAAGGAGATTTTATCATGAATATTGGTCAGAGAAACAGGATTACAGCCGGCGCGGTTGCGGTTGCTGCGGCCCTTCTGCTTCCTGCTGGGGCGCAGGCTGCCGGACCGGGTGGATATGGCGCTAGCCAAACCACTACGTTTGGGGCCAATGTGTTCACTGGCGGAAGCAACCTTACCGTAGCCCCTTTTGCGCATGTCGCCAATACGCCTGGCGGCGGCACTTTTGAGCAGGGTGCTTTTGTTGGCATTGGCAAGCTCACCGGCGGCAGCAACGCTTATATTGGTTCGACACTTGATATGGGACCGCCAGCCAGCGGTAAGTCTGGCGGTTTTGCTGCCAGCCAAGACACTGGATATACGGGTAATGTTATCTCAGGCGGCTCTGGGTTGCAGGTTGTACCTTATTCGAGCATTGCCCTTGGTCGATACGGCGGGACCTTTTCGCAAAACACTGGGGTTGCCGTGGGTGCGGTTAGAGGCGGATCCCAAGTTTTCATCGGTTCTGGTCTCGATCTCGGCCCGGCCGTAAAATAAGTTTGTCCGAATGCGGTTTTTGTAAGCCCGCATGCCGGCAGGGTTTGTGCGTTTCTTAAAAATCGTGGATAATAATGGAGAACAAGGTTTCACTTTGGTGAAACCTTGTTTTTCTAAAATTATTGGCAAGCT
>DATKSH010000029.1:0-15921 GCA_035531735.1 Alphaproteobacteria bacterium | reverse complement strand
CAAGACTCGCACCGCCTGGGTAAGCCCGTTGTTGAGTACGCCGGACGCCACATGGCGGCCCATTTCCGCGTGGTGCGGCTCGAAGGAATGGTTTTTCGTCATCGCACTGTCTCGGTTTGCTTCGACATCGGCGGCCGCGCGGCCAGATAGGGGCCGATGGCGTAGAACAGCAATTGCCCGATGCCGAACGGCCCCCAGAAATCGACCTCGACCACCGCGCGCACCGCGAACATGGCCGCGAGGCCGACGAACAAAAGCGCCGCGGCATCGATGCCTTCGCGGATCGCATAACGATAGCTTTTGACGCAATTGGCCGCGATCAGGTAGGTGATCGTAAGCGTGCCGACGATGCCGAGATCGACGAATGAATGAATGAAGGTATCGTGGAAATGAAAGCCGCTGCGATTGTAAATCCCGAAATGATACCAAAGGCGCTCGGCGTCCGGCTCGCCCGGCACCCAGAAGGCATAGAAACCGTGGCCCAGCATGGGATCCTTGAGGCCGATGGCGGCGCCCTGCGCCCATAAATAGGTGCGGCCGGTGAGAGTCGAATCTTTGCCCATCATGTGCAAAAGCGCGATCTGCTCGCCCATATAAGCGGCGACGCCGGCAGCGATCAGCAGCGCTATCGCACCGGCGATAAAGACCGGCACGCGCCGGCGCGGCGACAGGCGGGCGAGGAAAACCGTTCCCAAAGCGGCAAAAATCATCGCTGCCAGCGAGATGGCCGACGTGGCCGAGCGGCTGAGCGCGAGGCACGCCGCGCACAAAGCGAGCGCCGGCAGGGCGAACAGGAATTTCTCGGCCCGGCGGTCGCCGCCGAACAGGGAAAGCAGCGCCGCGTAAATGCCAATTTCGGCGAAAAACCCGACCTGGTTTTTCGAGCCGAACAGGCCGATCAAGGCATAGACCTTGGTGAAAGGATCGCCGCCGTAATGGCCGTCGATCAGGGTCGCGGCCATCACGATGACGACGCCGGCGATCAAGCCGCGCCGCAACGACCGGCCATCGACCAGCCGCGCCATGATGAACGTGCAGGCCAGCATTGAAAGAAATTCAAGCCCCGCGCGCGCGGTGATGGTGGGATATTGCGACCACAGCACCGACATCAGGCTATAGATGCCGAGGGCCGCCGGCATGATCATCTCGCGCGAAAGCCTCAGAATGAAGCGGCCTTTGTAGAAAGTCCGCGGTAGCCACAAAGCATAGAACAGCAAGATCGGCCACAGGCCGAACAATCCCGAATAAGCCATGATAACGACCGTCGCCGCCACCGACGGCACCGCATAAAGAGGCCGCAATTGCGGATAACCGGCTTTCGGCTGTTGCCGGAACACCGGTCGTACGCCGGGGCTTGTGAGGGCGAGATTTTTCATGCGGTTCCGATCAGCTTGAAATATTCGCCGGCATAGATTTTCGCCGATGTTTCCATGGAGAGGTTTGCCGCAACGTAATCGCGCGGCCGATAGGATAAACGTTTGTTCATGAAGCGGTCGAGGGCGGACTCGAATTGCGACGGGTCGCTGAACGTTTCGCCGCAGGCGGCCGAGAAAAACGGCACCGAGGATGCCGGCGGCGGCGCGGCCGCGAATTTTTTCCATAACGGATCGGCCCAGAAACCGTTGTTCCATGCCAGAACCGGCAGATTTGAAGCCATCGCTTCCTGATAGGCAAGGCCTTGCGTTTCGTGTTCGCAGAGAAACAGCAAGCCGCGCGTGCAAGCTAGAAATTTCCTATACATCGCGTGGTCATATCTTTTGTAGCGCAAGAGACGATAGGTTAGGCCTCTTGTGTCGAGCGCGCGCAAAACAGGTTGCAACAGAGTTTTACTTTTTTCATCGTGATGCCAACGGATTTTGTCATAGACAAGAAAATCGCAGGTCTTCGGTTCGCCGCTCAGATCGGGCCACTCATCGAGATCGATGCCGGCAAACCACGCGAAGCAACGCTCGCCGTAAACCGGCCGAAACATCTCCATCGTCCACGGTGCCAGCACCGCGTATTTTTTAAAACGCTTATCGTCGAAGAGAGCCGGCGCCAGCATCGGATGATCGTAAAGCGATGGCCCCAGCACCGCCGGGTTCGGTAATTGCCAATGGTCGAGCAAACACGGGAAACCGACCAGGCCGACGGGGTAGTCGGGATGCCGCCGCGCGGCGCGATGATCGTTGACGCGCACATCGCAACCGGCCTTTGTCAGCGCGCGCCGCATCAGATCGAACGATACGGCAAAACCGGATTTTTTCTGGCGGCTATGCGCCCGGTGATAGAGCGGACGCAGAATCCGCTTTAAATAGCGGTCGCCCTGAAAATAGGAATCGCGTTCATATTCTTTGTAGAAGAGCAAGGCGGTTTTGCGCTTCAGCAAGTCCTCCATGGTTTCAGCCATGACTGGTTCTCCGCTTCGCTTTTGCGAACGGGCGCTTCATCCTTACCCACGCCGCCTCCCGCAAATGCCGTGCGGCCAGCGGATGAGCGGCGAAAGCGCGCAGCGCGGCGGTGGCGTCGCGCTGCTTGATGGCCGCGACCAGTTGCGCGAAGGCGTGCGCTTCGCCGAGGCTGGCGGCGCGGCGTTTTTGCACTTTCGCCGCTTTCGGATCGAGTTTGTGCCGGGCGAGAAAGGCGCGGTCACCTTCGATGATGCGTTCGATATCGCCGGACGAAATCCGGTGTGAGGTCGAACCCTTGCGCGCGGTATAAAGATAACCGATCGAGGGCTCGAGGGCACATCGCGCGCCGCAGGCCAGGGCTTCGCACATAAACAGATAATCTTCGCCGATGCGCAAGGAAGAATCGTAGGCGATTTTATTGCGGCGCAGGAAGTCCATCGAAAAAACCGGCTTGAGATAACCGAGCGAATAACCGCCGCGGAAAAAAACATTGCCGGCGATAAAGCGCGCAAGATCGAGTGCTTCCATGCGGGCGAATTTTCGCGGTACAAACATCGGGAAACGCGCGTCGTCGGCTTCGCGTCGCACCTCGATGTTATCCACCACGATGTCGGCGCTCAGCAACCGCGCGCGGGCGAGGCAACGCGCGAGGCGTCCGGACGCGAACGCGTCGTCGCCGTCGAGGATCGCGATCCACGGCGCGGTTGCGTGCGCGATGCCAGCGTTGCGCGCCGCGCCGGGGCCGCGATTTTCCGGCAGATCGACGCGCCTGACGCGCGGATCGGCAATGCGTGACAAAGCCGCGCGGGTGCTGTCGGTCGAACCGTCATCGACCACGATCACTTCGACCGCGACGCCGTCCTGCCCCAGCGCGCTCATCACCGCGCGCGCGATATAGGGCCCGACATTGTGGGCCGCGACGATGACGGATATGTCGGGCGCGCCGCTCATGCCGCGTTTCCGTACTGGATGGGTTCGCGGATGCCGCAAAGGCGGGCGACAACACCAAGATGCATAATCCCGCGCAGGAACCAGGAAGCGACCTTGGGCGTATTTAGGCTTTGCAGGGGGACCATCGCCAAACAATAGCAAGCTTTGCCTGCCGCCAGCGCGATATGCCGGGCGCGCTGCAAAAATCGCCCACCGTCGCGCTCCAGAAGCAACAGCCCATGCGTCTGGCCCGAACGGAAATGACGCTGCAGCAGCCATCGCCAGCGCGCGCGCTCCGGCGCGACTTTTTCCGCCACCACCGCGTCCGGCGCGAAAGCGATCTTGCCGCCGGCGTGATGGAGGCTTGCAAGGAACAGAGTGTCCTCGCCGCCGCTGCGGCCTAGCGCCTCGCGAAACCGCAAATCGCGCAAAGACGGCGCATCGCGGCGCAGAAGAAGATTGCCGGCATAGCCGGTGATAATTTCGCCGCCGACCCAAACCGGCCCGATTGAATGAAAATCTCCCTTCTGCATCCATGCGGGATGGGCCGGGTCGTAAAGCGCCTGCACCGGGCCCAGCACTGCCGCCGCTTGTTCCCGTTCCATCGTGGCGATTAGCGCTTCGAGCCAGCCGGGAGCGGCGGTTTCGTCATCGTCGATGAAGGCCAACAGCGGCGCCGTCGCGGCATCGAGGCAGGCGTTGCGCGCGACGGAAATATTATGAGCCGGCGCGTGGATATAAATCAGGTTCAACCCGGTTGCGCGCGCCGTCGCTTCGATCTTTTCATGCGCGGTCGGCACATCGTCATTGTCGGCGACGATAACGCGGATCGCGCGGCCCGGCTTGAGCTCGAGCCGCGCCAGTGAACGCAGCGTGTCCATAACCTGGGGCCGGCGATGGGTGCAAACGCAAATATCGACGGCGGGCGCGGCATCACCGTTCACAGGCATAACTCCCGAAAAACGATTTCACGATACCTCGCCAGAATCCGCACGACCAGCCGACATGCATGATCATCGCGGCGAAACCGGCCAGTAGCCCGATCGCCGTGTCTTTGGCCCTGACGCCGAGCGCGATGCCATAGCCGAGGCAAAACACGATCCACGCGGCCAGCGGCCATGCCGCCGGCCCATGAAACAGGCCCAGCAAGGCCAGCAGCCCCGTCGGCAAGACGAGAGCCGGTAACAGTTGGCGCCATTTCGGCCGCACGCGATGTTTCAAGATATGCCGCGCGCGGCCTTCGCCATGTCTCATATATTGGCGAAACAGGGCGACGGGCGAGGAACGCGGGTAATAAATCGCGGCGGTCTTGCCGCTGAGCCAGATTTTGCGCCCGGCGCGCACAAGGCGCGTATCGAATTCGGCGTCCTCGTTATGCGAGAAAGACGCATCGTAGCCACCGACGGCGCGGAAGGCGTCGAGCCTTATCAAGGCGTGATGGCCGTGATCGACCCATTGGCCGTCGCCGCCGGCCGTTCGGTGGAGAGCGCCGCCATGGCCGAGCCGCGAATTCTGCACCGCCGAAACCGCGCGCTGGAACCAGCCGTCGCCGGCGGTGATCATGCGGACAGCGACCGCGTCGGCACCGGTTTGTTGCGCCTCCTGCACCAAAGTTTGGCAATAATCGCGCGGATAATCGGCATGCGCGTCGATGCGAATCAGGAATTCGGCGTCCGCGCCATAGGTCGCGGCCGCCAGGTTGACGCCCGCCGCCTGCCGCCGCTTGGGATTTTTCAGGTAAAGCAGGTTGGTGTTTTCATGCGCCAACTTTTGGGCGATCTCCGGCGTGCGGTCGGTGCTGTCGCCGTCGGCGATGGCGATGCGCATCGGTAAATCCTGCGCGGCGGCCAGCAACCGGCGTGCCAGCTTTTCGATATGCGATTCCTCATTGAAACAGGGAATAACGGCCAGCACGCGTTCAGCCATGTTTCGCTCCACGCAGGGAATTTAGGCAAGCGACCAGCGCCCGGCAATCCCCTCTGTCATTCACCCATGTCTCGCGCGGCATGGCGCGCAATGCTTGTTCGTATAAGACAAAATGCGCCGGCGTCAGTTCGGCAAAAAAAACCGCGAGGCTTTGCGCCAACGGCTTGGCCAGCGTGACGCCGATTTTATGATGCATGGCAAAGCGCCCGGTTTCGACCGAGGCCTCCGCGATCGGTACCGCGCCGAACGCGCCGCCCTCGTAAAGCCGGTTGGGTAGCAGCCACGACGAATTAAGCCCTTCCTCGAACATGTCGATAGCCCAGTTGAAATGGATGCCGCCATAAATGGCGGCGAGGTCGCCGGGATTTTTATAAGGGCCGGGAAAGCGCAAATGGGGAACGCCGGCAATGTCCCGCTCGAAATCGGGAAAAATATCGAGTGCGGGACGGCCACGAATGACAACCTCGACCGTGCCGTTGCCCGCGCGCGCCAGTTCCGACAAGAGACGCAGGCTTTTGCGGCAGCGGATGATGCCGAACCAGCCGATCACCCATGGCGGCCCCGGCCGGCGCGCCGGCACATGGGGCAGGACATCATCGACATCGAGAAGCTTGTTCTCCGCCAGCCGTACCGGCAAGCGCACTTTTGACAGGGGCTTGAAATAATTTTCGACAAAAGCCGGCGAACTGGTGAGCAGCAACGCCGCGCGCTGCGCCAGCCAGCCTTCCAGCGCGCGCAACAGGCCGCCGATAAAATTGCGCCGCACAAGCAGGCGATGAATATCGAGGCATTCATAAACGATGGGTGGTTTTGGGTCGCACAGGCTTTGCCCGCGCGCGGCAATTGCCAGCATCTCCAGGTTGCGCGCGAGGATTACATCCACGCCGGCGAACAAGCCCTGCCGCCGGCGTAACCGCAAAACTTCGCGCAACACCGCGCCGATGCGCCGGATAAAGCCGGCATTATAGGTGCGGCCCAGATCGGAGGCCGGAATGCCGGCGACAGCGGCGATTGGTTCCGGCGCGCGGCGAAAGCCGGCCAGCCGCACATTGGCCCCGCCCGCCCGCAGCATGGCGGCGCGGCGCGCGACGGCCGCATCGGACAAGTCATGCGCCAACATCAGGATTGTGGGGGAACCGTCCTGTGTCATGCCGGGTTATTTTTTGCATTTCAGGGATTGCGGAAAACGGCACGGCGCGTCGATCGGCGTATAGGCTGCCCACGCGACCGTTGCGGTCACCGGCTGGCTGTAATGGAACGGTCCCATCCAGGCGTTTTCGCTTTTCGCGCCCGACCACAGGCTGAAATAAAGCGGCGCCGGGATATAAGGCAGCCGGACACCGGCCGGCGTCGCGTAAACCTGCTTGCCATCCACGTACCAGCGGATTTCCTTGGGCGTCCAATCGAAGGCGTAATCGTGAAATTGTTTCGAGGCATCGAAGCCGAGCCGAATGATCTTGCCCAGTTGCGGCTTGCCCTTGACGTAATAGTTGAGCTGGACGGTATGCGGGTCCTTGCCGAGAAATTCGAAATCGATCTCGTTCCATTCGGGCGAGCCGGTCGGCGGGCCGATATAGGTAAAGAACGCGGTATTGAGGCCCGATCCCGCCGCCGTGCGCATGCGCGCCTCGAAAAGCCCATAGCCGAGATGCGTCTTGGTGTGAATCTCGGGGCAACTGACGGGGCGCAAAGTGCCGCCCGGCGTACCGAGCCGCAAACTCATGCCGCCATCGCCGGCCGCCACCGCGCCCTTCCACCATTCGCAGGATTGAAAACTGCCATTGGCCCAGCCGCTGGAGATGTACCAGCGCGCCGGATCGATCCAGCGAAAGGAATCGCGGAAGCCCTTGGCGTCGTCGGCGCTGGCGTGCGACGCGCAGGCGGCGAGAAAAAAGCCCAGGGCGAGGATGGGATAAAATTTGCGCGTCATGCAACACCCTGTGCCGGTAACCGGCTGTTTAGCCTGTGCGTCAAGAATGACCGCACGGGCATATCGTAAACGATATCGAGCATCGAGGCGATAAGGAGCGACAAAAAGGCAAAAACAGGCACCAATGCCTCACTATGCCGGAAAGGATCGACATAAAGATGTTTGCTTATATATATGAACACCCACAAAAGCGGGGAATGTAGGATGTAAAGCGCGTAGGAGGTCCGTCCCAGCCATGCATAAACCCGATGCAGTGGGTGCCAGATGGCGGTGCGGGCACCGATCAGAACCGCAAGCGGGGACAAAAGGACGCCGACAAGCAGATCGTATTTTTCATATACGCGATGGATCGAGAAAATAACGATTAGAATCAGCGCCAGCAGCACACCGACCCAAGGATTAAAATGCTTGTGATTCCTTGCCTCAAACAGGCAAAAAACCCGGTACAGTAAAACGCCAGCGAAAAACGACCAGAAAACGCGTGCCCAACCGCCTGCATAACTCGGCCAATTCCAGCCGATGTCGAATTTGTGGTTCAACCATACGGCAACGGTAAGTCCTATTCCATTCAGGAAAACAAGCACCGCAAGGCGCGGAGTCGTTAGATATCGGCATAGCAGGGCGTAAACAAGATTGATGCCGATTTCGAGGGAAAGCGTCCAAGCCGGGGTATCGAGCGGAAAGACATTGGCATAGGCGGGATTTCCCGTCAGCAAGGAAGGCGGTGAGGGAAGAAAGAAGAGACCGCACGCATAAGTATAGAAGCGCGGGATCGAGGAAACCGTCAACCCGCCTAGCGCCGCCTTGGCGGCCAGCGCGGCCATCAGCAACGATAGACCGACCAGATATAGCGGATAAAGCCGGATCAGCCGCCGCGTCATGAATTCGCCGATGAATTGCCGGCCGGATGCCAGTCTTATTCCATAAGCATGGGCGATGACGAAGCCGCTGAGGACGAAGAAGAAATCGACCGCGAGAAACGCATGCAGTGGCCAACGCCATGCGTAATGGGATAAGGAGCCGGTATAATGGAATATCATTACCGAAATAGCAGCAAAGCCACGCAAGCCATCGAGAACCAGGAACTCATGCTCCTTGCGAGTGCCGTTTGGAGAATGATTCACGAAGATTCCTCTCGGATGTCATTTTTCGAGCAGCACCGGTTGCGAGAGCGAAACCGATAACAAAGACCGCCAGCGGCAAAAGCCACGTCACGCGCGCCTGATAGCGATCATGCACCCCGGAAAGAGCCGTGCAGAGCAAGGTGTCGCCGAGCACGGCGCACACGACGACGGTCGCCAGACTGGCCTCCCGCCGCCGGCCGCGCCATGCGGCATAGAGCCCAAGCCCAACCAGCGCAAAAAAGAAAACCGGGACGGCGACATCGTCAATGCGGCGGATCAGGGCATGCGGGATGGTGTCGCGCATTTCGGCGCTGGCAAGGTAAGCGTTGGCCGTCCGCGGCCCGAATTTGATGCGCAATAGCCCGGTCATCGACGGAACCTGGTTGGCGGCGCGGAATTCGGCCGCCGGTTCGTGCGCCGTCAGGCCGGCGACGAAATGCGCCGCCGTGACGCGGGCGACTTCGGCCGGGTACCGATCGAGGGTCGCGGCGACGATGCGCCGCGCTTCTTCGCGCATGCCGGCGAAGCTGCCCAGCTTGCCGAAAATGCCGGACGACCACAGCAATTCTTCCGCCGTCTTCGGCAGCCGGCCGGCATAGGCGCAGATTTTGTAACCGGCTTGCGGGCAGGCTTTGTCGAGATAAACGCGCGCCGGGCCGCTCTCGATCAGGTTGGCCAGAAGAAAATCGGGCGCGGCCGGCGCCAATGATAAGACCCCGAAAATAGCGATATTGAACAACAGGACGGCCGCCGTCGTCAGGCCGATGGGAACGGCAAGGATGCCGAGGCGTTTAAGGATCTCGGCGCGGGGAATGCGGCACCAAAACAGCAATACGGTCATCGGGCACAACAGCGCGATTGCCATTGCCAGATTGGCGACATGCGCAGCCATCGCCACCGCGCCAAGCAGGATCAGATAGAACCGCAGCGGCGGCGACAGTTCTGCGTAATGAAAACCGATCAGATACATGACGATAAACATGATTGCGGTAAACAAATCGGCCATGATGAAGCCGACGAAAAAGGGCAAGCTCGAAAAGACGCACAGGAGCGCGGCAAGGGCGATGGCGGCGGGGGACAGCCGGCGAACGCCGTGCAGGGCCAGCGTCAGCCACAGCAAATGGCCGACGATCAAGGCTTGCGCGACGACCGTCGCCCAGATGAAACGATTCCAATGAAAGAAAAAGATAAATAGGCCGTAGTAAGGGCTTCGGTAGAGGTGCGGCGTGAAGACCAGGTAATCGCCGGAATCGGGGAATACGAACGGAAACCCGTTCAGCAGAACCGGGATCAGCAAAATGAACGCCGCCGCGGTTATCGCCACCAGTGCCTGTCGGCGGGTCGCGGGGTGCGAGGGCGCGGCAGAAATTCCCGCCGTCATTTTTGCGCGGCCTTTCCTTGGCCCGTTGTCCGGGGGCGTCTAGCCACTCGTGCAGTCGTTAAGGACGGTGCCGATCACATTGGCGTTGCCGAGCGCATCGAGGCAACGCTTAAGGTCGCCGGTGCGTGTGACGTTATCCAACACCACCACCAGCGCCGCATCGACATGCGGCAAAAAGGCGATCGAATCGTCCTGCGCCAGCACCGGCGGCATGTCGTAGATAATGAAACGGTCGGCATAGCGGGTTTTGAGTTCATGCGCGACGGCAGCCATTTTGGGCGAGCCGAGAACTTCCGACGAATGATCGAGCGCCGGGCCGGCCGGCAGTACGCTCAGCCGCTCGAACGACATCCGCACGAGGCACTCGCGCAACGGCTTGTCGTGCAGCAAATGGTTAGTAAGGCCGGTCGCCGGATCGAGGCCGAGAAATTCGTAAAGATTGGGCTTGCGCAAATCGAGGTCCGCGACCAGCACCGTTTGCTTGAGGTCGAGCGCGATGCTGAGCGCAAGGTTAAGGGCGATGGTGGTCTTGCCGTCGCCGTAATGGGGGCTGGTGATGGCGAGTGTACGGTAACCCGACTTGTTCATAATGTGCAGCACCTGCGTGCGCAGGATGCGAAAAATATCCGCTTCCGGGCGGCGCGCGTGATGGGCGAGGATTCGGTGCTGCTCCAGAACCACGTCCTCGGCCGGCGTCAGGGTCGGCATCACGACCGGAAGAAGCGGCGCCTCGGCCCGCCGCGGGGCGGCGTGCCCCCACGCGGCGACCGCGACGTTGCCAACCCTTTCCTGCCGGGCCTTTTCGAGCGCTTTTTCCAGCCTGTCCATTTCGTTTCCGCTCCTTAGAATGACCCGAACCGCTGCATCAACAGCGTGCCCAGCACGTCGAACGGCATCACGAAGAAATTAAACGTAATCGCGCCGATAATCGCCAACGCCGCTGCGCCGCCGACCAAATAAGGCCGGCGCTGGCGGGTGCGGCCGACCTCGATCGCCGTGGAGATATGAGGAATGGCGACCAGCGGCGGCACGCCGACGAGGACGGCCAAATGCCGCGTGCCCAGCACGCCTTGATTGATCGACTGCACCAGCACCACCGCGCCGATCCCGCCGAGGACCGAAAGAACGAAACCGGCGATCAACAACATAAGGCGCGACGGATGAGTCTTGGCCGGCAAGGTCGGCGGGTTGATGACGGAAAGGCGCTCGCCCTTGTGTTGCTCGATCATCTGCACCTTCATGTCGGCCAGCATTTTGCGTTCCTTGAGCTGGCGATAACGCAATTGGGCGTTTTCGTAATCGCGCGTCAGCTCGGCCATCTGCTGCTCAAGCCCGGGATTCCTGGCGACCGCTTCCTGGTATTTGGCCTGCTCGGCGGACAACCCTGTGCGCTGGGCGAGCAGGGATTTGTGCTGGGCCTCGGCCGCCCGTAATTGCGCGACCAGTTCGAGATAGGCGGGATTGTCGGCGTCTTCCTTGATGCCATCAGCGGCCATTTGGCCCTTGCCGGTATCGGCCAGCCGGTGCTGGAGCTTTTCAAGCTGCTGCCGGAGCGAAACCACATCGGGATCCCTGGGCCCATAGGATTTGCGCGCGGCTTTGAGGTTGGTGCGGATGCTTTCGATTTGCGCCTTTAGTTGCGCGCTATCGTTGACATGATGAAGGCCGGTTTCCTTGCGCAGGGCCTCGATCTGGTCGTGGGTCTTCAGCACGTCGGGATATTCGGGGCCGTATTCGGCGGTCAGCGTGGCGTAACGCGCCTCGAGCGCCTTTAACTGGATGGCCGGCGTGGTCAGCACCTGCCCGTCGGCGATCACGCGCGAATAGGGATCGACGGTGGCAAGCTGCGCGCGCAGGTTGCCCTCGGTGCCTTCGTTGGTGGCGACCTGGCTGTCGAGGCCTTGCAGGTTGAACGCCGTGGTTTCGGCCGCCTGCCGGTCGAACATCAAGGCGTCGGGTCCGGAAAAGCCGTGTACCTGCTCGAAGGCGGCGATCTTCTTTTCCTGGTCGGCCATCGAGGCGCCCAGCGCCGTGATTTGCTGGCCGAGGAAAACCGAGGTCGCCTCGGCTTCGTCGCGCCGCTGCCTCATGTCCTCGTCGAGAAAGCGGGTGACCAATTCGTTGGTGACCTCCTGGGCGGTTTGCGGGTTGTTGTAATCGAAGCTGAGGGTGAAGGCGCTGGCCGACAGTTGCGACACCGGCACTTTCTGGGCCGCTTCGGGATTGGCAACCGTGCTGCCGATCAAATTCAGGCGGATTTTGCCGCGCATGCGGTCGGCGACGCTTTCCATCGGCAGCAACCGCCGCGCGTCGGGATAGAGATCGAATTTGTCGATGATGTCGATCAGCGAGGCGGGCGCGGTGACTCGCTGCTCGATCTTGCCGATCCGCAAATCGGCCAGCGTTCCCATCACGTCGGCCGGGTTGATGTTGGTCGGAATGGTCACGTCGGAATTAATCTCCGGCTGTTCGATCTCGACCGTCGCCGTCGAACGGTAATTCGACCACGACAACGCGAACGCCGCCGACGCCGCCATCAGTGCGGCGAAGGTCAGCAGGAAATATTTTTTCCGCCGCTTGAAGATGGCCAGGTAATCGGCGAGCGAAAGTTCGTCCATCACATCGTCCATGCCTTGGGGCGATACACGAGGCCCAGCGTCACCGTATGGTCGTCGGCGTGGCCGGCCCCGCCGGTCAACGTCTCGCGCCGGTATTGGTAATTGGCATCGACATCGAGCCGGTCGGTCGCGTGATAGATAAGGCCGCCGTTGCCGCCAGCCAGCGTCTCGAGCGCGCCGGTGAAGCTCGACTGGTAGTCGGCGAATTGATAGCTGGCGCCGCCTTGCAGGGCAATCAGCTTGTTGAGTTCGTGCGTTTCGGTGAGGGTGAAGCCGGTCATCAGGGCCTCGGTGCCGTTGCCGAAGGGAAAGTCGTTGCGCGATACGAGGACGCCGGTCGTGTCCTGCTCACCCTTAAAGGTGAGGCCGGCGTTATAATCCAGTTGCGTGGTCCACGGCTCTTGCGTGACGCCGGAGCCGAACTGGCGCGCTTCCTGAAAACCGACCGAGGCGCGGCCGGTGAAGCGCGGCGTGAACTTGGTCTCCCAGCCGACCGAAGGGCCGGCGGTATCGACGGTGTTGGCGGGGCCGCTGGTGGTTTGATAGCGCTGCGCCTGAAGCGAAAGGCTTCCCGTATCGACCGGGTCGAAGGCGTGGGCGACGGCCGAGGTGACGGCGTAGGTATCGTAGTCGGCGAGGACCGCATTGTCATAGGTTGATCTCCCCAAGCTGGCCTGCGTCGTGAACGTATCAACCGGCGTGGCATTATAGGAAAGTTCAGGCGTCACGGCGAAACCAAGATGCCGCACGGATTTGCCCACCGCCGCGCCGTTAAGGCCGAAATTGGTCAATTCGCTGGTGCGGGTGGTGTCGTAATCGGTTTGCTCTTTGAGACCGAGGCCCCAGCGTTGCATTTGTTCGCGATAGCCGGCCTTGGAATGGAAATCAACGGAATCGAAATCCGACAGGTTGAACACATTGGCGTCGAGCCATGTATCGGCGGTCAAAAGGGAGGTCGGCGTCTTGTCGCCGAAAATCAATTCCGGTTGCGTGATCGAGCCGTAAAGGGCCTTGGCCCCATGCGTCAAAAGCAACGGATTGGAATCGTAGGAACCTTTTTCGGTGCCCACGGCTTGCAGGGTAAAGCCGCCGGGGGTTTGCTGTTGAGTGGCCGTGTCGTCGGCATGGGCTAGGCCGGCGGCCAGAAAAGCGCAGCCTGCCAGAAGAACCGTCAGGACATAACGCCGCATGGCGCGCGGCGCATACAAATCGGGATAAGGAATCATGGGTCGGAACTCATGGGTTGGGGTTAGAGTAGTCCGGCGGTCGGCACCACCACCACGTCACCGGGACTGAGGACGACGTCCTTGTTGAGATCGTCGCCATCGACGATATCGCTATAAGGAAACGGAATCGATATTTCCTTGCCGCCCTTCTTGCGATGCAGGACGATGATGCGGCCCTCGTCGGCATAAGGCGTCAGGCCGCCGGCTTGGCTCAGGGCCTCCATCACCGTCAGGCGATGACCCATCATGATCTCACCCGGCTTGGTCACTTGGCCGATGACGTTGACGGTATGGCCGAGCGCGGCCTTGACCATCACCGTCACCGCGGCGTCGGGTATATAGGGGCCGAGTTTCACGCGGACGCAAGCTTGCAGTTGCGCCGGCGTCAGGCCCGCTGCCTTGAACGAGCCGATCAGGGGAAAGCTGATGGTGCCATCGGGCAGCACCAGCACTTCCTTGTTAAGGGAGTCTTCTTTCCACACCGTGATCTGCAAAACGTCGCCGGGGCAAATCGTGTAGGGCGTTTCGCCGGGCGCGGTGCCCGCCGGCTCGCTTGTTTGCGCGGCGGAAGAATCGTGAGACGCCGACAGGTTTTGCCGGGCGTGAGAGAGCGGCTCACCGACCAGGGCGGACGACGGATTCTTGGCCCAGACCGGCTGTGAGAGCACAAGAACGATGATCGGCAGTGCCAGGAATTTCAACGTCCTGAACATGGAATCCTCGTCTGGAAAGCGATCGGGACGTTATCATGGTGAGGCGGGACGCAAATGTTACGCGATTATAGTAAAGCCCGCCGGAACGGAGAAGTCCTATTGTCCGATCATGGTTTTTTTGTGCCGTGACGGGCGCCTCGTTGGCGCATCCCGCATCAACGCCTTGGATAAACTGGTTTTTACCGGTCCTTTTTGTCCGGTTCCGCGCGCCGCGCCAATGCATTATATAACAGGCCCGGCCATGCGGCACCGGGCGGGCGGTCTGCGCGCAAAACAGAGGGCAAGCGCATGTACGAGAAATTCTATGGCCTGACCGGCAAGCCTTTCTCGCTGCTGCCCGACGCCGATTTCCTGTTCCTCAGCAGCCGCCACCGGCGCGCCGTCAACCTGCTCGAATACGGCATCGTCACCCATGCCGGCTTTATCGTGATGACCGGCGAGGTTGGCACCGGCAAGACCACGATCGTCCGGGGATTTCTCAAAAACGCCGGCCCCGACGTGAAAGTCGGCGTGATTACCAACGTCAGCGCCTCGCTAGGCGCCCTGCTCGGCTGGGTGGCGACGGCCTTCGAGTTTGACGACGGCCAGCGCGATCCGGTGGTGCTCTACCATAAATTCGTCGATTTCCTTCTGGCCCAATACGCCGAGGGGCGGCGCACCGTGCTGGTGATCGACGAAGCGCAAAACATGACGCCCAGCGTGCTGGAAGAACTGCGCATGCTGTCGAATGTCAACAACGAAAAAGACCAGCTTCTGCAAATCATGCTGGTCGGCCAACCGGAATTGCTGGGCGTTTTGCAAAGGCCCGATCTGCGGCAATTCGTTCAGCGGATCTCGGTTCATTGCCATCTCGATCCGCTGGATGCCGGCGAGACGGCGGCCTATATCCGCCATCGCCTCGGCGTGGTCGGCGGCGCGCCCGGCCTGTTTGACGATCTCGCTTGCGCGGCCGTGCATCATTTCACCGGCGGCGTGCCGCGCCTGATCAACCTGCTGTGCGATCAGGCGCTAGTTTACGGTTTTTCCGAGGATCGCCCGCGCATCGACCTCGAAACCGTCGCGTCGGTGGTGGCGGACCGCAACCGGGGCGGGCTCAGCGCCTTCCAGCCGCTGGCCGACAACTGGACGCCGGCGGGATTGCGGCTACAGTTACAGGTTATCGTCGGCACCATGAAAAAGCCCGAGGCGGCATGAAGCGGCGGTTCGCCGCCGCCGTTTTTGCCGGGCTCGTCGCGGCCTCTCTATCGTCCGCCGCGCGCGCGGACGTCGATTACCGTTGCCTCGATCTTTGCATGAAACAAGGGGCATCGTCCTCTTCGTGCCTTGCGGAATGCACGTACGACAAACCGCCGCCGCTTACCGATGGCGTAGAGAGCGATGATATGACGGCCGTCCCGCAGCAGCAGGCGACGCACGATCTGGTACAGGCGCCGGTGCCAGCCGGCAATAAAATTATTCTACCGGCGCCGACCGCCGCTTCCGCCATGACGTCCGCACACCCGGGAATCGATTACGGTTGCGTCAATCGGTGCCTGCATACGGGCATGCAGTACGATACCTGCAAGGGTATGTGCCCCGAGATATTGCCGGAAACCACCTCTCCGTTCGCGCCGCCGACAAATGGAATCGATACGCGCGCGCTATTGGGAATTCGTCCCACCGCACCGAACACCCGCTAGGCCT
>DATKSH010000028.1:0-6041 GCA_035531735.1 Alphaproteobacteria bacterium | reverse complement strand
CGTTACGGCGATTGGGAGCAGAAGGGCCGTTGCACCGATTTCTGATCGCGCCCATATTAAGGGAAATCGTTCCGTGAGGCACGCCATGAGCCCTACCGTCATTGTCCTTATCGTCCTCGGCCTGATCGTGTTTTTCATGATTGTTGGCTATAACCGCCTTGTCGCCCTCCGGCAGGCGTGGAAAAACGCCTTCGCCGACATCGACGTGCAATTGAAGCAACGCCACGATCTGGTTCCCAACCTGGTGGCGACCGTGAAAGGCTATGCCGCGCACGAAAGCGGCGTGTTCGAGAAAGTGACCGAGGCGCGCGCGCAAGCGATGCGCGCGGCGACGCCGGCGGAGAAAGGCGCGGCCGAAGGCGCCTTGTCGGGCGCGCTTATGAATTTGATGGCCGTCGCGGAAAATTATCCCGACCTTAAGGCCAACCAGAATTTCCTGCAATTACAGGGCGAACTTGAAGACCTCGAAAACAAGATCGCCGCTGCGCGCCGTTTCTTCAACAACGCGGTGGCCGAATACAACGCCGCTATCCAGCAATTCCCGGCCGTCTTCTATGCCCATATGTTCGGTTTCGGGCCGGCGGAGATGTTCGCGCTGGATGCCGCCGAGAAGGCGGAGGCCAGCGAAGCGCCGAAGGTTTCGTTTTAGTTGCTAGCGGCTAGGTGCTAGTTGCTGGCGAACTTGCTTCACCATCCGTCCGACATGGCTAGCACCTAGCCACTAGCACCTAGCAACTACTATGCCCGCAACCCTCGGCCTCTCGACCTATCGCTGGAACAACAACCTGAAATCGATCCTGTTGCTGGGATTGTTTCCGTTTTTGTTGCTGGCTTTGCTTGGCGGGATTTTCTTTGCCTTCGGCTGGGTTTATGGGCAACAGCCGGGCGCTTATGGCGCAATCAATCCTTACATGTTCCAAAGCTTCGGCCTGCCGGTGCCGGCAGGCGCGCAGGGGCCGCTCGGTTTCGCCGAGGCGGCAATCATTCAATATTGGCCGATCGTACTCGGCATCGCCACCGTGTGGGTCCTGATCGGTTATGCCTTCAACGACCAGATCATCCATATGGCGACCGGCGCCAAGCCCGTTACGCGGCAGGACATGCCGAAACTTTACAACACGCTTGAAAATCTCTGCATCTCGCGCGGCCTCAAGACGCCCAATCTTTACGTCATCGACCGGCCGGAGATGAACGCCTATGCCAGCGGCATCGACCAGAAAAGCTACGCCATCACGGTGACCTCGGGGTTACTTGATCGGCTCGACGACAAGGAACTTGAAGCGGTGCTGGGCCACGAATTGACCCACATTATCAACCGCGATTGCCGGCTTTTGATCGTGACGGTCGTGTTCGTCGGCATGATTTCCTTCGCCGCGCAACTTCTGTGGCGCAGCCTCAACATCATGGCTTATACGCGCAGCAATAACCGCAGCGGCGGCGGGGTCGCGATCCTGATGCTGGTCGCGGGGGTGATGCTCGGCATCGGCTATGTGCTGGCGCTGGTTTTGCGCTTCGCCATTTCGCGCAGGCGCGAATATCTGGCCGACGCCGGCTCGGTCGAATTGACAAAATCGCCGGAGGCGCTGATCGCCGCCTTGCGCAAGATTTCCGATAATCCGATGGTGCCGCATGTGCCGACCGAAGTGCGGCAAATGTTCATCGAAAATCCGCCGTCGGGTTTCGATCTTGGCGGGTTATTCGCTACCCACCCGCCAATCGCGGATCGGATACGCGTTTTGGAGGAGTTGGGCGGCTTGCCGCCGGAAGGGAAGAGCGTAATCCCGCCAAGCTGACTTCGGCGTCCGTCGGTATCGCCCCTTCGATATTACCATCCGCAAGCGGTGGCCCAAGTTTTTCACGGGAACTCGGTCCGCGCCGTCGTTCGGCATCTTCGCGCGTTTTAATCCACTCGTAATAGCAATTGGCGTAAGGCTGTCCTTCCGGTGTGCGCGGCCGAGCGTACCGACGGCCGACCATGTGGTCGCCGGCATCGTTATATCCGTCGGTATCCGGAACCACAGTTTGGAATAACCCATCCATGCCGGTGTTCCTTTGTTATTTATGTAGCCGAAGATGGTCGATGAGGCGCCCATCCGATAGATGACAGGCCGTCGCGGGTCAAAGCATTTGGGGGATGTTTTGCATCGTTGAATCGAGAATTTTTGAAGGATTATTGCCGGTTAGCGGCTTTGCTACCCATAGTTGATAACAACTTATCCACGGCGTTATCCACAGTTTTCAAGGGTATGGCTTCGATCTTTGCCGATCCAAAATCGCGCGCGCGGATCGCGGCCCCGCCCGGCGAACGCGGCGAAGCTTTTTCCGGCTTGGTCGGGCCGAACAGGCTGACGACCGGGCAACCGGCGGCCGCGAAGATGTGGCCGGGGCCGCTGTCGTTGGCGACGAGCAGGGCGAGAAACCTTCCCAACGCGAAACTGTGGGCGAGCGCAAGTTCGCGTACGCCCCACGCTGCGAAATCCTGCAACGGAAATTTCGCGCTCGGTATTTGTGCGCGCAGCGCTTCATGCCAATCGGCTTCCATGGGGCCGAGGATAAAAACCGGCACGCGGGCTTTGGCGATTTGCGCCTTCGCAAGCTCAATGAAACATTCGAGCGGCCATTGTCGCGCCGGCGTCGAGCAACCGGGAGCGAGGCCGACATAGATTTTCCCTTCCGGCAAAATCCGCCGCGCTTTTTCCAGTAAATCTTCAGGTATCGGCAAGGCGCCTGCCGACGCGGGAAGATAGCCCGCCGCCAGTTTGACGAAACGCAACAAACGATCGGTGAGATGCGGCGGCTTGCGGCTGAACAGGGAGGGCCGGCGTTCGGAAAATAAAAATCTCTTGGCCGAGGCGAGAAATAATTTATGCGGCACTTTTTTCGCTTCGCGCGCCTTGCGCCCATCGCCGCGCGTGTCGATGATAAGATCGAACGAAGACGGAATGCCGGGCGTGCCGGGTTGCGGCCAGTTTTGCACCTCGTAGGCGTGGTCGATCAGATCGGCGCTATAGGGGCGCAAGGGCCCGGCGAAAGCGGTCGGCTTGCCTTCGGCGATGTAATGGATTGCGGCCTCCGGAAAGGCGCGGCGCAAGGCGCGCAGAAACGGCAGTTTCAAAAGCCCGTCGCCGACCAAATCGCCACCGGTGATGATGGCAATGGTTTGGAAAGGAGGGGCAGGAGTGGTTGGCATCAGGCATTCGGGATTCGGCATTCGGCATTCGGGGATTAGCCGCATAAATGACGACTTGCAATATACAGCAAAAATCCCCAATTATTGCCCCGAATGCGGAATGCCAAATGCCGAATGTGGATCACATGACCTCGCAAGCCAATCCCGAAAACGAAGAAGAAACGCCTGAGGGCGAAGCCGTGCCGGCAGCCGAGGGCAATGCCGAGGCTGGCGAGGTTTCGGAACAAGGCCAGGTCGCGCAATTGAAGGACCAGCTTTTGCGCGCCTTGGCCGAGGCCGAGAACACGCGCCGCCGCGCGCAGAAGGAGCGCGAGGACACCGCCAAATACGCGGTCAGCGGTTTTGCCAAGGAAATGCTATCGGTCGCCGATAATTTCCAGCGCGCTTTGGAGTCCTTGCCGAAGGACGAGCCGCCCAATGCCGAAACCGCGCGCAACCTGATCGCCGGCATCGAGGCGACCGAGCGGCAGTTGCAGGCGGCGCTGGCGCGCTTCGGCATCAAGCGCATGGAGCCGATGGGCCAGATCTTCGATCCCAATTTCCATCGCGTGATGATGGAAGTGGACGATCCTGCCTATGCCCCCGGCACGGTCGTCAAGGTGCTGCAACCCGGTTATACGATCCACGACCGGTTGTTGCGGGAGGCGCTGGTCGCGGTGGCGAAGGGTGGGACGGCATCAAGTAAAACCATTGATACTTCAGCATAATTTATCATCGTATATACGATGAATATCCTTGTATATCCATTGTGTATACTATATAATAATTCCGGTTTAAAAGAGGGCAAATCATGGAAACGACCATCTCGAAATGGGGCAACAGTTCCGGCGTGCGGATTCCGAAAGACGTTCTCGCGCGCAGTGGCCTGAAAGAAGGCGCCGCCGTCGCCATCGAGGCCGAGGACGGCCGCGTCATCATCTCAAGGCCAAAGACGAAAAAGAAATATACGCTTGAGGAATTGCTGGCGGGAACGACGCCGGAGGAATACCGCAACGCGCTCGATCCCGAATTCCACGAATGGTGGCAAAGCAGCGTCGGTCGTGAGATCATCGAGGACGATTATAGTTCTCCCCCAAAACCCCCCAAGCGGTAACCGGCGGTTTCGTTTTCATGCCTTATGAACCTGATGCGGGCGACATCGTATGGGTCGATCTCGATCCGCGCGTCGGGCGCGAGCAAGGCGGTCGCCGGCCGGTCGTCGTCGTAACCGACAATGCTTTCTGGCAGACGACCGGCATGGTCGTTCTGTGCCCGATCACATCCAAAATACGTCCGTTTCCGAGCAGCGTGGTTTTGCCGGATGGATTGCCCATCAAGGGGGAAATCCTGACGGGCCAAATTCGATGCGTCGATACGACGGTGCGCCCGTTCAAATTTTCGGGTGTGCACGTGCCGCCGGAAACGCTCGACGAAATCAGGGCGAAGCTGGGTGTGCTTTTGGGGATTTTGTAGGCGGTGCCGGGGGTGAGGATGGACACATCGGTGTTACCGTCTTCAGGCCGCGTGTGCCGTCATTTGTTCAGATATTTGTACGACAGGTACACGGGGCCGCCATGGATGTGATCCCGAAATTGCCGGTTCTTCCGGCGGCGCGAAACGTGCATAAATTCCATAAGCGACACCCAGAAAATGTCGAGCCATCTTGCGTGCCGCCGGGACGATGATATCGTCCTGAGCAACGAAATCGCGCTGATGTCGTAGAAGCTCGGCGCTTTCAAAGCCTACCCTCGATGGTTTTTGTCCATCAATTTTAGACAATGCCGCCGTTCTTGCCATGTTATCGGCGGCCAAAGAAAACCAATATCGTGCATTCTCCAGATTGACATCAATGTTCCACATATCATCGCGAGTCACGCCATGCGCGACGGGAATGATTATATTTGGTGCCAGCGGAGTAGGGTTCGTTCCTCCCGGCGCGCTCCTATCCGGAACATAGGCGATCCTTCGTCTGGGATTGTCGCGGACGTACCGCAAAATATCGTCATAAGACATTTCATAGAAAACACTGACTGCCGACGCACCGAAGGGTACGATTTTTTCATGACCGCCTTTGATTTGTTGATTCCGGACAACAAACGAAAATGGAAAATAAAATTTTGGTTGTCTCGATGGAGTATAGGTTTTTCCCAAATTCCATCTCTGCATGTATTCGGTCATGATGATGGCGTCAAAATGCTTGCCTTGTGGAAAGCCGATCCGCATGCCCGCCTGTGATAGCGTTGAAATCGTCATTTTTTTCTCCGTTTCTTCATAAGTTAAGAAAACGCCAAAATCCTTCTTCAGGAGACTATCGGCCGGCCTGATAAAATTCATCAATGAGGTTTATACTCCGCCATTGCGCCCCCCGAAATCCTCCCTATATTAAGGACTTAGGGACCGTCCGGCGGTTCCAAGGCATTGATTCAAAAGGAACCCACCATGTCCAAAGTCATCGGCATCGACCTCGGCACCACCAATTCCTGCGTTTCCGTGATGGAAAGCGCGCAAAGCACGAAGGTCATTATCAATTCCGAGGGCGGCAACACCACGCCCTCCATCGTCGCCATCGCCGGTTCCGGCGAGCGCCTTGTCGGCCAATCGGCCAAGCGCCAGGCCGTTACCAATCCATCCAACACCATTTACGCGGTCAAGCGCCTGATCGGCCGCCGCTTCGACGATCCGATGGTGCAGAAGGACATCGGATTGATGCCCTACAAGATCGTGAAAAATTCCAACGGCGACGCGTGGGTGGAAGCCGGCGGCAAGAATTACAGCCCCTCCGAGATTTCTGCCTTCATCCTGATAAAGATGAAGGAAACCGCCGAGGCCTATCTCGGCGAGAAGGTAACGCAGGCCGTCATCACCGTCCCCG
>DATKSH010000027.1:0-4480 GCA_035531735.1 Alphaproteobacteria bacterium | reverse complement strand
CAATGTCCGTTTTCGCACGCAGGAAACCGTCGAGCGCGTGCAGTTGCAGGACCACGAAATGCAGTTCCTGTTCTCCTCCGGCGACGACTACACCTTCATGGACCAGGAAAATTTCGAGCAGTTGACCATCGTCAGGGACATCGTCGGCGACCCGGTGGTGTTTTTGCAGGAAGGCATGGTGTGCAAGGTCATGACCTATGAAGGCGCGGCGCTCTCGGTCGAGTTGCCGCCCTCGGTGGTGTTGGAAATCACCGAGGCCGACCCGGTCGTGAAGGGCCAGACCGCGTCCTCCTCCTATAAACCCGCCAAGCTCTCGAACGGCGTGAAAATCCTCGTCCCGCCCTTCATCGCCACCGGCACCCGCGTGGTCGTCAACACCACCGACGGCAGCTATGTCGAGCGCGCAAGGGATTGAGTTCTTCCCCCCCGGAGGGGGAGGAAGCGAAAACTTGGACTTACGAAGTAAGTCCTTAGTTTTCGCAGGTGGGGGGGTGATTGGCAAACCCCCCTCACCAAGAAAATCTAAGCGAATTTTCCGCTACGCGGAAAAATTCGCTAAGATTTTCTATCCTCTCCCTCAAGGGGAGAGGAAATAATGCCCGCCCGTTCCGCCCTTATTAACGTCATGGTGAAAGCCGCCGAGAAGGCGGCCAAAAGCCTTAAGCGCGATTTCGGCGAGGTCGAGCATTTGCAGGTTTCGCGCAAGGGCCCGGCCGATTTCGTCTCGACCGCCGATCTCGCCGCGCAAAAAATCCTGCGCGAGGAACTCGGCAAGGCGCGGCCGTCCTTCGGCTTCGTCGGCGAGGAAAGCGACGGCAACGCCGCCCAATCCGCCAGGCCCGAACGCTGGATCGTCGATCCGCTCGACGGCACCACCAATTTCCTCCACGGCTTCGCCCATTGGTGCATCTCGATTGCCGCCGCGCGCGGCGATGAGGTCATCGCCGGCGTAATCCATGATCCGATTCGCGACGAAATGTTTTGGGCCGAGAAGGGCTTGGGTGCCTATCTTAACAACAAGCGTTTGCGCGTCTCGGCGCGCAAGGACTTCGCCGATTGCCTGATCGCGACCGGCATTCCATTTAAAGGAGTCATGAAAGATCACCCGCATTTCGTTTCGCAGCTTGAGGCGGTCATGCCCAAAGTCGCCGGTATCCGCCGTTGCGGCTCGGCGGCGCTCGATTTGGCCTATGTCGCGGCTGGCCGTTATGACGGCTATTGGGAAGGCCGCATATTTCCGTGGGACGCTGCCGCAGGTACCGTTCTTGTGAAAGAAGCGGGAGGCTTTGTAAGCCCCTTAAATCCAAGGAAAGATTTTTTGGTCGAAGGCGGTTACGTCGCCTCCAACACCGCCATCCACGACGAATTCGTGCGGATTTTGCGCGCGGCCTGACAAGGCCGGCGTTGCAATCCCGCCGCAGCCAGCAGATGCTTTCACCCCGAATCCGCGCCATCTCCTTGATCGCTATCGACTATCCCGGCCGCAACCGTTAGAACATCCGGGATCACGATTCGTAACGGATTCGCCTGTTCGATGCCCTTCGCCTTTTCCCCCTTCCGCAAGGCCAATCCCGGATGGCTGATGGTGCTGGCGGCGCTGGCCGTCGGCTTTGCCGCGCCGGCCCGCGCCGATGTCCAAACCTACACCAACCAGGCGATCCCGGTCCTGCCGCCGGCCGGCGCCGGTTATTACGACACGCCTTTGAAGGCCGGCCAGTTGACGATGCAGGAGGTGCTGGAAACCCATCCCAAGACCAAGCCGCCCTCCGCGCCGCCGCTTTTGTCCGCGCCCGCCAACAGCAGCGCCGAAAGCATCATGCTGATGCAGGGCATGCAGAATGCGCTGCAGGAAGCGCCGCCCGCCGGCGCAATCCCGCGCCTGCGCGCACCGCACATGAACGGCGCCATCGCCGGCGAACCGGCCGTGCCGCCGATCGAGGAATCCCAACTGTTCGGCAATGCCGCCACGGCGGCGCCGACGCCGCTCGAACCCGGCGTCAAATACCAGCCGGGGCAGGCGCCGAAGAATTTGGCCGGCGAAATCCAGAAAACCGAGAACGCCGCCATTCCCGAAGCGACCGCGCTTCAGTCCCAGCCGGCGCCACTTGCTGCGTCGTCCGCCGGCACGTCGTCCTCCGCTACGGCGGCCGCCGGCGGCTGCGAAGCGCATATCCAGAACTGGGACAAGAGCTGCGCCGAGGCTGGCTATCCCGCGACCTATGTCGGCAAGGTGGTGGGCGAAACCCGCACCGAATGCCCCAGCGGCACGCTGCAAGACGTCTGGGTGCAAAACACTTGCATGCCGCCGGAAAACGGGCCGGCCGTCGCGGCGACCGCCGAAGCGATGACCAAGGCGCAATTGGCGGCCTCGGCGCCGCCGGCGCATGCGTCCTCGGCCAGTGAGGTGTCTCCATCGGCCATGGCGTCGGCCTCGGCCGCCGCCGCGCCGCCGATCCCGGCTGCCCTCGCTGCGCCGCCGACGGCGGCCGCGCCGATCACGCGTGAGGATGGCAATTGCGGCTCGGCCAACGGCCTCGCCAGCATCGTCAAGCCGTTCGGCGACCTGTGCATGGCCGGCCAGCCGACGCCGGTGACCGGCGCCGGCCCGTGGCGCTGGAGTTGCCAAGGCATGGCGGGCGGCATGACCGTCAGTTGCGCCGCACCTCTGTCATCGCAATCCGCCGCCGCCGCCGCTGCCACGACCGGAAATCCGGCCATGACCGCCTCGCCGGTCCCGTCGCCAACGCCTGAAGACGGCCGTTGCGGCGCGGCCAACGATACCGGCAGCGTACAAGCGCCCGCCGCCGAACTGTGCGCCGGCGGCATCGCCAGCGCCGTCAGCGGCGCCGGGCCGTGGACATGGGCCTGCTCCGGCCTCAATGGCGGGCAGGCGGCGGCTTGTCGCGCGCCCAGGATCGTCAGCGGCGCATGCGGCACCGCGATCTCGCAAGCGACCGATCACATGCCGGCCGCCGATCTTTGCGCCGAGGGCTATGCCGGCGCGGTCACCGGGCAGGGGCCGTGGAACTGGACCTGCTCCGGCCTTTACGGCGGCCCGGCGGCGGTCTGCTCGGTCGCGCCCAAGAAAGACGCGGTGTGCGGCACGGCCTCCCTCAGCGGCCATCATCAGGCACCGATCAACGATCTTTGCAGCATCGGCGAGGCTTCGGCCGTTACCGGCAGCGGCCCGTGGACTTGGGGCTGCGCAGGCGTCAACGGCGGCGCGGCCGTGTCCTGCACCGCCGATGCCAGCCTCAACGGCATGTGTGGCGCGGCCAACGGCGTGGCGGCCGGGGAAGCACCGCGCGGCGATTTGTGCGCCGAGGGCAAGCCGACCCGCGTGACGGGCGCCGGCCCGTGGAGCTGGAACTGCGAAGGTGTTGCCGGCGGCGAGACGCAAGGCTGCGTTGCGCCCATGGCAGTGCCGGAACCGACCCTCAAATCCTCGCCCTCCGCCCAACCGGTGGTCGGCAGCGCGCCAGTCGGGCATGCCGAGCAAAACACTACATCCTCGGCCGAGCTTTCCTCCGTGCCGCCAAGCATGGCGCCGGCCGCCGCGCCCAAGCCGGCCGCGAAAACCGAAATCACATGGAACAAGCCCGCGGCGGCGCCACAGGAAACGACCGTCGCCTGTGGCATCGCCTCCGAAGCCGTGGCGTTTGTCGCTCCGTCGAAGAATCTGTGCCGCAAGGGCGCGGCCGGCGATGTCACCGGCAAGGGGCCGTGGAAATGGGCCTGTACCGATAAGGACGGCTATGCGGTCGATTGCGCCACTCTGGGCCCCTCCAACGGCACATGCGGCGCGGCCGGCGACGTGGCCAGCGCGCGGGAGCCGGCTTCCGGCCTGTGCGCCGCGGGCTCGGCTGGCTCCGTCACCGCCGGCAAGGATATGTGGACATGGACCTGCGCGGGCACGCTCGGCGGCACGTCCGCCTATTGCATGGCGCCGATGACCGCGGCCATGAAATCCGCCGCCCCAGCCAAAAAGGCGGCCAAAACGTCGTCACCTTCATCGCACACGGCTGTGCTGTCGGGCCCGCCGCCAGTTGCCGCGCCGCAAGCGAAGCCCGCGCCGCCGCCGATCACGCATCCCGCCTGCGGCGATGCCGCCGGGCGTGGTGCGCTGTCGGCGCCGCGGCACGAAGATCTGTGCGCGGTCGGCGAGGCCTCGCATGTGAAAGGCCGGGGACCGTGGCATTGGACCTGCTACCGGCATCGCGCGCATGTCGCGTGTGAAGCGCCGCGGCAAATGGACGGCGCTTGCGGCTCGGCCAACGGCGCAACGCTCAAGGTCGCGCCCTTCCGCCACCTGTGCCGCAGCGGCAAGCCGACCGAGGTCGCCGGCGCCGGCCCGTGGCTGTGGAGCTGCGTCGGCGAAGGCGGCGGCAACAGCGCCAGTTGCTCGGCGCTCTCGCAAGCGCAGACCCGCGTCGAGGGCGCGTGCGGCGCGGCCGCCAACACGCCGGTTCATAACGCGCCG
>DATKSH010000026.1:0-2775 GCA_035531735.1 Alphaproteobacteria bacterium | reverse complement strand
AAAATCCGTTTAAGCGACAGACCCCAGATCATGATCCGACCATATAGAACAGGCGTCATGCCCGCGCTCGGCGCGGGCATCCACGTCTTTTTTCTTCAAGACGTGGATGGCCGGGACAAGCCCGGCCATGACGATGCCGTTAGACCGGTTAATAATCTAAGCTGCGGCGCCCAGTCTTCCACCCGCCCGGAAACGATCCAGATAGGTCGGCAAAATCATTTCGAGCGCGGTTGGCGCGATGCCGAGGTTGTGCAAGGTGAGCGCCGTTTTATCCGCGATCACGCTGTCGGTTTTGAGCATCGCAACCTGATCGCGGGTCAGCGGCGGGTTGGGCAAAAGGCCGAGCACGGCGGCTTTAAGTTCGGCGATATTCCACGGCACATTGATAAAGCCGCGCCGGCGGCCGGTTTCGCGCAGCATCAGTTCCAGCAATTCGCGGAAGCTATAAACCTCCGGCCCGCCGAGTTCGTAGATCCGGCCCATGGCTTCGGGCCGGTAGAGGATTTCGGCGATGGCGTGGGCGATGTCGCCGACATAAACCGGCTGGAATTTCGTCATCCCGCCGCCGATCAAGGGCAAGGCCGGCATATAGCGCGCCATGGCGGCGAACTGGTTGAAGAAATGATCCTCGGGCCCGAAGATCAGGGATGGGCGCAAGATCGTGGCTTCGGGAAAAAAGGCGCGCACCGCGTCCTCGCCGGCCGCCTTGCTGCGGGCGTAGGAAGATGTTCCGTGCGCGTCGGCCAGCAAGGCCGACATCTGGATGAAATGCGTCGCACCTTGTTCGCGCGCGAGGCGGGCTATGCGCGCCGCCATTTCGACATGCACGGATTGGAAGGTGGTGCGGCCTTGCTCGGCGATGATGCCGATCAGGTTGATGACCGCCCCGGAATTGCCGATGGCGGAGGCCACCGAGGCGTCCGAACGCGGGTTGCAATGAAACGGCACGATTTGGCCGACATCGCCGGCCGGTTTCAGGAACAGGGCCTTGTCCGGGTCGCGCGCCGGCACGCGGATCACCGCACCTTCCTTGGCGAGGCGGCGGATGACATGGCGGCCGACGAAACCGGAACCGCCGAAGATGGCGAGTTGTTTCATGGGGTCGATATTTATCGGGTTATGAGGTAAGATCAAGGCATTCGGAAGGCCGCCGGCATGTCCTTCGCAAAAAAACTCTTTTCCCGCATGGCGCGACAGGCGGTAAGGCCTCGGCCGCTGAGGCCCCTTTACCCAAACGTGCCCGACCGAACCGGCACTCATTATGATCGCATGGACGAAGCGGATCGGGGCTACCGGGGCGTTACGCTTTTATGGCGCCTGCACATGTTCTATCGGCGGTACTTGCGGTAAGGCTCCGGTATCCCTAAGTTACCGGGGCCGAAATAAGCCCAGGTGGCGGAATTGGTAGACGCGCAGGTTTCAGGTACCTGTGGCAGCGATGTCGTGGAAGTTCGAGTCTTCTCCTGGGCACCAGCCTTCGCGAGCGCGAGCGAGCGAAGGCTGCCGCGCCGTAGCGCAAAGCGCGAAGGCGGGCTATTATCCGCGCCCGCTTCGGCTCGGCAAGCCAAATCAGAGGGCAGAAAACGGGTATGGGGTATCAGAATGAGGTTTTGGCTGCTGACAATGAAGGTTATAATGAGAATCGTCGTTTCAACCCCTGACCCCCGTCTCCTGCCATCTGTCTTCTGACATGACCATTACTCTCCATCACGGCGACATTCCTTCCGACCTTGCGTTCGGCGATTGCGTGGCGGTCGATACCGAATCGATGGGCCTCAACTGGCCGCGCGACCGCTTGTGCGTCGTGCAGCTTTCGGCCGGCGACGGCCACGCGCATTTGGTGCAGCTTGCGCCGGGCCAATACGGCGCGCCCAACCTGAAAAAACTGCTGGCCGATCCGGAAGTAACCAAATTGTTCCATTTCGCCCGCGCCGACCTCGCGCCGCTCAAGCATTATCTCGGCGCCATGGCGCGGCCGGTTTATTGCACCAAGATCGCCTCGGTGCTGGTGCGGACGTTTTCCGATCGCCACGGCTTGAAGGATTTGACGCGCGATCTGCTCGGCATCGATCTGTCGAAGGAGCAGCAAACCTCCGACTGGGGCCGCGAGACGCTGACGCAGGAGCAGTTGACCTATGCGGCGTCGGATGTTTTGCATCTGCATAAGCTGAAAGCCAGGCTTGACGAGATGCTGGAGCGCGAAGGGCGCACGGCCTTGGCGCGGGCGTTGTTCGATTTCCTCCCCATCCGCGTCGAGCTCGATCTCGCCGGCTGGCGCGAGGTCGATGTTTTTTCCCATAAGCCGATCGCCAAGCCGGGGTGAGCGGAGCCGGTTTTTTTATCGTTCATTTCATTTGTTCGAGAGGCGATGACGGGGCGCTCCCATGACCGATGATCCGGGCCGCGAGGCCGGCGACGAGCGCCCGCAGGAACGGCTCGGTTTTTTGCGCCCGCGCGACCGGCATTTCGATCCGTATCGCAGCCGGCGGGTCGGCCGCTTGCGCCTCGTGTTGCCGCTGGGCGCGGCTTTGGTGCTGGCGCTCCTGGTGCTGTGGCCCAAATTGCAGCCATCCAGAATCAAGAAAATGGTGGTCGCCAACATTCCCAATCTCGTCATCCAGAATTTGCATTTCACCGGCCTCGATTCCAAGAACGAGCCCTATTCGCTGACCGCCGCGCGCGCCACGCGCCCGGCCGGCCTCAAGAACGTGTACGATTTCGTCCAGCCGCGCGGCGAGATCACGCTGCTGAGCGGGGCGTGGATCGCGGGGCGGG